>NZ_LZMN01000035.1:0-163788 GCF_001665955.1 Corynebacterium sp. EPI-003-04-2554_SCH2473622
GGCACCGCTGGTGCATTCGGTCGCCCAGGTGGTCCTCCACGTCGTGGTAAGAAGTCTAAGCGCCAGAAGAAGGCGGAGTACGAGGAGCTGCACGCACCAAACGTAGTTGGTGGTGTGCGCTTGCCAGACGGTAAGGGTAAGACCATCCGCCTACGCCGTGGCGCATCGGTATCGGACTTTGCGGAAAAGATTAATGCAGATCCAGCTGCTTTGGTCCAGGCTCTGTTCAACATGGGTGAAATGGTCACAGCTACGGCTACGGTTTCGGAAGAGACCCTGCAGTTGCTGGCTGCCGAGATCAACTATGAAGTGCAAGTTGTCTCGCCAGAAGACGAAGACCGTGAGCTGTTGGAGTCGTTTGACCTGCAGTTCGGCGAGGATGAAGGCGGCGAGGAAGATCTCGCGAAACGCCCTCCAGTCATTACCGTTATGGGTCACGTCGATCACGGTAAGACCAGATTGTTGGATACCATCCGTAAGACCAACGAAGGTGAGGGCGAAGCTGGCGGTATTACCCAGGGAATCGGCGCTTATCAGACCGAGGTCACTGCCGAAGGTAAACAGCGTACTCTGACCTTCCTGGATACTCCAGGTCACGAGGCATTTACTCAAATGCGTGCTCGTGGTGCGAAAGCTACTGACCTGGCGATCTTGGTGGTTGCTGCCGACGATGGCGTGATGCCACAGACTATTGAGGCGATTAACCACGCCAAGGCCGCTGACATTCCAGTGGTTGTGGCAGTGAATAAGATCGATAAGCCAGAAGCACAACCTGATAAGATCCGTGGTCAGCTGACTGAATATGGTCTTATTCCGGAAGAATACGGTGGAGACACCATGTTCATCGATATCTCTGCCCGGCAGGGAACGAACATCGATGAACTTCTGGAAGCGGTAGTTCTGACTGCAGATGCAGCACTGGAGCTGACCGCGAATCCGGACATGAACGCACAGGGTCTGGCGATCGAGGCAAACCTGGACCGCGGACGTGGCCCTGTTGCCACTGTGATTGTCCAGCGCGGTACCTTGCATGTTGGCGATTCCATCGTTGTCGGCGATGCTCACGGCCGTGTGCGTCGTATGGTCGACGAGTTTGGAAATGACGTGGAAGAAGCTGGACCTTCGCGTCCGGTGCAGGTACAGGGGCTTAATGGCGTACCAGGCGCAGGTGACTCCTTGTTGGTTGTAGAAGACGACCGGGTTGCGCGCCAGATTGCTGCGCAGCGTGATGCCCGCCGTCGTTCTGCAATCCAGGCAAAGACGAAGAAGCGCGTTTCTCTGGAAGATTTGGACAAGGTGCTGAAGGAAACCAGCACGCTGAACCTGATCTTGAAGGGCGACAACGCAGGTTCTGTCGAGGCCCTGGAAGATGCGTTGCTGCAGATCGATATCGACGACGAAGTCGAGCTGAACATCATCGACCGTGGTGTTGGTGCTGTTACACAGACCAACGTGTCTTTGGCTGCTGCTTCGGATGCCGTTATCGTGGCATTCAATGTCCGCGCAGAAGGTAAAGCTACAGAAGCTGCCAACCAAGAAGGCGTCGATGTGCGGTACTACACCGTTATTTACCGCGCGATCGAAGAGATCGAGCAGGCCCTCAAAGGCATGCTCAAGCCGATTTACGAAGAACGCGATACCGGTGAAGCCGAAATCCGTGCGCTGTTCAAGTCTTCCGCGGTTGGCCTTATCGCCGGCTGTATGGTTAACGAAGGCTCGGTCAAGCGTAACGGTAAGGCGCGCATCTTGCGTGACGGTAACGTCATCGCGCCGAATGCCACGATCGAGTCTTTGCGTCACGAAAAGGACGATATGACTGAGATCAAGGCCGGTTATGAATGCGGTATGACTCTGTCGTATCCAGACATTGCGGTTGGCGATATCATCCAGGCTTACGAAGAGGTAGAAGTCCCACGCGACTAGTACCTGTTCAAGTAGCGATCGCGGGCAGTAACCTGACTGTCACGCTATTGCTCACTTATGATGCTGGCTAGCACACCCACCCGATTTGCCTCACCGGCAACGGGTGGGTGTTTTTCGTCTGCGCTAAAATATCAGCAGTTAAAATTTATTTATGTGAAAGGTGGCTAGATCATGGCAGATAATGCGCGTACCGGTCGAATTGCGAAGCGAATCCAAGAAATTGTGGCAAGTGCCTTGGAACATCAGATTAAGGACCCGCGGTTGGAGCTCATCACCGTTACGGATACCCGGGTAACTGGTGACCTGCATAACGCTACGGTGTATTACACCGTACGCGGACGCGATATCAGCGAAGAACCTGATCTCGAGCAGGCGGCACAGGCGTTGCACCGACACCGGGGACAACTGCGCAAAATCGTTGGAGATGTGCTTTCAGTACGGTTCACACCGACCCTTGAGTTCAAGTTCGACGAAGTCCCACAGGCTTCCGCACATATGGAAGGCTTGTTAGCGAAAGCAAGAGCTCGTGACGAAGAACTGGCTAGATTGCGTGAACAGGCCCGCCCGGCAGGTGAGTCGGATCCCTACAAAGAATCCGAATGATAGCGCAGAATAAAGGTGCCGAATAATGATATATTCGCAGGTTGCAAGCCTTATCAAGCAAGCTCGACAGGTAAATATCCTGGCTCACGTTAATCCTGACGCTGATGCCATTGGGTCGGCTTGTGCGCTTTCCCTGGGATTAAGACAACTCGGCATTTCTTCGCGGATGTTCGTTGGTCAAGAAAAAAGCATCCCGGAAAATCTTTTGTCGATTCCGCAGGCAAATAGGGTCGAGCTCTTCGGTGCTGTCGATACGTTACCCCCGGCAGACATACTCATCAGTGTGGACTGCGGGTCGCTTTCCCGGACAGGTACAGCTGCTTCCAGTTTCGAGGATTTCACTGGGCACACCATAAACATCGATCACCACGCAACAAACCCCGGATACGGAAGCATCAACTTGGTGGATGCAAGCCGTGAATCAACGACCGTGGTTCTTTATGAGTTGTTCGCGCACCTGGGAGTAGAACTTGATCAATCCATCGCGCATGGTTTGTATGCAGGGTTGATGACGGATACTGGAAGTTTCCGTTGGGGCAGTGCCTTAATGCATACCATGGCCGCGGAATTGATGAAGTTTGGTCTGGACACCAAACAAATAGCGGAAGATTTGGTGGATCTTACTGCTGCGGACGATTTGCAGATGACGGGTGAGGTTTTATCCAATCTGCAGATCAAAGCCGCTGGTTCGGTAAACATGGCAATTTTGCAAGTTCCACACCGCATCATTGCAAGCCACAGTCAATCTGCCGTGGAAAAACTAGTTGATTTTGTGCGTTCGCTCGATGGCACGAACCTAGGAGTCGTGTGCAAAGAAATGGCGCCAGGCTACTGGAATATCTCATTGCGCTCAGGAGAAATTGATTGTTCGCAGATTGCCATGCAGCTCGGTGGTGGAGGGCATGTTCCCGCCGCAGCTTTTTCTGCGCGGGGAACCAATCTTGCAGTACTAAATCAGCTTTTTCGGGTGATTGAACGTGAGTGTCCATGACCAAAATTTCTGGTAATAACAGTTCCGAACTTAACGACGCCGTGCATAAAAGAACTGACGTAGATCGTGAGGTTACTGCACGCAGTATCTTTGGTCTCGCACTCCCTGCGCTTGGTGTATTGGCCGCTATGCCGTTGTATTTGCTGCTTGATACGGCGGTTGTTGGTCGTTTAGGCAGCTTCGAATTAGCAGCACTTGGTGCTGGGGCGACTGTGCAATCGATGTTGACAACACAGCTGACTTTTCTGTCGTATGGCACTACCGCCCGCTCGTCGCGGTTATTCGGGCAGGGTAAAAAATCTGCCGCGATAGCTGAAGGCGTGCAAGCAACCTGGGTAGCACTTGCTGTGGGAGCGGTGTTGGCCGTTGGATTGTGGATATTCGGTTCTACGATTGCGCAGTGGTTGACTGGCGATCCGGAGGTAGCTGCGGCCACGGCTAACTGGTTGCGAGTATCGGCGTGTGCGATTCCACTGACCCTAGTGATCATGGCAGGCAACGGCTGGATGCGGGGCATCCACAACACGCGGTGGCCGTTCTATTTCACCTTAATAGGCGTTATCCCGGGGGCACTTGCCCTGCCATTTTTGGTCTCCACTTTCGGGCTGGTGGGCTCAGCATGGGCGAATGTGCTTGGCATGGGGCTGACAGCCTCGTGCTTTGTGCTGTGCTTGATTCGTGCACATAAGGGCAGTTGGGCACCACGAGGTCAAGTGATTGCACGGCAATTGGTATTGGGTCGCGATCTGATTTTGCGTTCGCTGGCTTTTCAAGTGGCCTTTTTATCTGCGGCAGGTGTGGCTGCACGTTTCGGCACTAATGCTTTGGCAGCCCACCAGATCATGCTGCAGTTGTGGAATTTTTTGACATTGGTGCTGGATTCATTAGCAATTGCCGCTCAAGCGCTCATTGGTGCTGCTTTGGGCGGACGCACGGTTGCGTTGGCGCGGCGGACAGGCTTAAAGATTATCTGGTACTCCACAATTTTTGCGATGGGGCTAGCTACAGTTTTCGCCGTGTTTTCTGGGTGGATACCTCGATTATTTACCCAGGATGCTGGAGTGCTAGAGACAATCATGACTCCGTGGTGGCTGCTGATCATCATGATCGTGCTGGGAGGTGTGCTATTTGCCATTGATGGCGTACTGCTTGGTGCAGGTGATGTCGCGTTTTTACGCACGATTACGATTGGGGCAGTCTTATTGGGGTTCTTGCCTGGCGTGTGGACCGCATACCTTGTCGACGGCGGACTGGCTGGCATTTGGTGCGGTTTGTTGGCATTTATCGTGTTTCGCACAGCTGCGGTGGTTTACCGTTTCTACTCGATGAAATGGGCCATGACGGAATGAACCATCCCCGGCCTACTTTGTGGGCAGTAGCTGATTTGCATGCCGCGGTGCGTGCGAACCGACTGCGGCTCGATGAGATTAGCCCGCGACATCCGGATGATTGGTTGCTGGTCGCAGGCGACGTCGCAGAGCGCCTAGATTTGATTTCTACGGTGTTGAGCGAGCTGCGCAGTCGGTTTGCGCAGGTGATTTGGGTCCCCGGCAATCATGAGCTGTTTTCTCGGTCGACGGACGCGCATAGGGGAAGAGCCAAATATGATGCTTTGGTGCAGATATGTCGCAGTATTGATGTTTTGACTCCGGAAGATACTTTCCCTGTGTTCGGTGATACCACCGTTGTGCCACTATTTACGCTGTATGATTACAGTTTTCGTCCAGCAGGTACTGGGGTAGAAGAGGCTTTGGAGCTTGCTGCACAGAAAAACGTAGTGATGACTGATGAAATCGCGATTGCACCATTCGCCGATATCCGGGCATGGTGCTGGGATCGGTTGGCCTATTCTATTACGCGTCTATCACGTGTTAACGGGCCGACAGTCTTAGTCAATCATTGGCCTTTGGTACAGGAACCGACGTTGCGTATGGTCTTGCCGGAACTTGCGTTGTGGTGCGGCAGTCGGCATACTCGCACTTGGCCGCAGCGCTATAACGCGAAGGCCGTGGTCTACGGCCATTTGCATATGCCAGCAATCTTTGAACTAGATGGCGTGGAACACCATGAGGTCTCGTTGGGATATCCCCGGGAATGGGGCCGAAGCGATCAGAATAGAATTTGGCCCTGCCCAGTGCTAGAACTGGTTGCTGATCCGAACGGTGGACAGATTGCGCAGCGGGTAGGATTCAAGCAGTGCCGTGAAAGTCACCCGGAGCTACGGATGCCGCGACGTCGTGGCAAGGGGAGCGATGGGGTATGACCAGAAATTATGAGTTTTTGTTGCCGGATTCCGCCCGAATCGTTACGGTTCGTAGCGATGCAGCGGGGGACTTGAGTAATTTTCACAGGTTGCACCCGTTGGAACAATCGCTAGTCTCACATTCAGTGGAAAAACGCAAAGCTGAGTTTGGTGATGCTCGATGGTGCGCTCATCAAGCGCTCCGGCAGTTGGGGTATTCCAGAAACGAGCCTATTTTGCGGGGAAATCGAGGCATGCCGCTATGGCCGGAGGGGTTTTGCGGGTCCATGTCGCATACCTCTGGTATGCGGGCGGCGGCTGTGGCGCCGACTCATCGGTTACACAGCTTAGGAATCGATATTGAACCAGCGGAAAAATTACCAGTGGATATTGTGGATTTGATTCTACGGGGTAGTGAAAAGCCACAAATTTCGCGTTTTCGAGCAACCGGAATATCGTGTGCGGATCGCATCATCTTTTGTGCGAAAGAAACCGTGTATAAGACGTGGTTTCCGATGACTCAGCGATGGTTAGGTTTCGAACAAGCCGAAATTGATCTTCGCGAAGACGGCACCTTCGTGGCCTATTTACTGGTACGCCCGACCCCGGTGCCGTTGATAACTGGGAAGTGGATGATTGACGATGGCTTCGTATTTACTGCAGCAGCCGTGACCGAATCATCTCTGAGAACATGAGACCGCTAAAAGCTGAGACGACGGGACTGCTGAGTCATCAACTTATAAAGTACTGGGACGTGCCACGAAGACGGTTTTAATTTCGGCTCGTGCTCCTGTGGTTTCGGTGACTAGTGCTATCGCTCGCCCATTTGGGGCAATGGCCACAACTACACCGTCCAGACCGCAAGCGGGCAAACGTTTACCCATGGATAGATCGGTTGCTTGTTGTTCAGTGACCTGCCAGTGGGGGTAACTCCGTTGCAGAGCGTCGTCGAGGCTTAAGCTGAGCTGTGGATTGTCGGCCAGCTCGTCGAGGGTTGCCGCATCGCTGAGCCCATAAGGGCCAACGTGCGTTCGGCGTAGCTTCGTCAGATGGCCACCGACGCCCAGGTCTGAACCGATATCTCTGGCCAGGCTTCGGATATAAGTTCCGGAAGAACATGTCACGGTGCATGCAATATCAATAAAAGCAATACCGATCTCGTCGTCACTGCCGCGTCGTATGGAATGCACAGTAAATTGGTTGATCGTTACAGTGCGCGCGGGAATTTCTACGTCTTCGCCTTCGCGCACCCGCTGGTGGGCTCGTTTACCAGCAATTTTCACGGCGGAGACTTTCGCAGGGACTTGTTCGACTGTGCCGGTCCAGGAAGCAACTGCAGCTGCAATATCGTCGTCAGATAGGCCGGATAAACGAACACTGACCTGTTCTTGGTTCAGCCCGTCTTCGATTGTCGTTGCGGGAAGAAAATCGCCCTCGGCATCGTCAGTAGTGGTAGCAGCACCTAGCCGGATGGTTGCTTGGTAGGTTTTATCCGCGGCCACCATATGGGCTAGAAACTTGGTGCCACGCCTAATCCCGGCGACCAGTACTCCAGTTGCCATGGGGTCTAAAGTTCCCGCGTGTCCGACTTTTTTGGTGCGGAAGATGCGGCGTAACTTGCCGACGACGTCGTGTGAGGTCATGCCCGCTGGCTTGTCGACGACCACTAACCCGGAACCGTCTAGTGGGTCTGGCTGCGAAAAATCCGTAGCTGAATTCATAGCAGTCAGTGTATGCCTTAAGCTGGCAGGGTGAATATTTGGCAGGGTATGGACGAGATCCCCGAACGCGTGGAATCCTCTGTGATCACCATCGGAGTTTTTGATGGGGTGCACCGCGGACATCAAGAGCTTATTTCTGCTGCGGTGCGCAAAGCACGAGCTACTGGGCAGCAATCGGTTCTGATTACCTTCGACCCGCACCCGGTTAGCGTATTTTTACCGGAACGCGCTCCGTTAGCACTGAGTAGTTTTGATCAGCGTATGTCCGTCGTGGAGAAGATGGGCATCGATAATGTGATGGTGATTGATTTCACCGTCGAGATGGCGGGTTGGTCGCCGCAGGAATACGTCGACCGGTTGCTCGTCAACAAACTGCACGCCAGCCACGTGATAATCGGAGAGAATTTCACTTTTGGTAAAGACGCCGTTGGCACGCCGGAAATCATGCGGCAGCTGTGTGCCGCGCGTGGGATTGGTGTAGACGTGGTGCAATTGTTGCATGATAAGACACTTGCCGACGGTGAGATTTTGGTTTGTTCGACAGCCGTTCGCAAATATCTTATGGCCGGAAATGTGGCTGCTGCACGTCGGGCATTGGGGCGGCCGTTTAGCGTCTATGGCCCGATTGTGCGCGGAGCCGGGCGGGGTGGTAAAGAACTTGGATTTCCTACCGCGAACCAGTATTTTCCGGAAAACCTAGCCCTTCCTGCTGATGGAGTGTATGCAGGTTGGCTTGTGGTTGAGGGGTCGAATTCCCCGGTGAATGGGAATATGGTTCCGGGGGTGGCTTATGCTGCTGCTATTTCCGTGGGCACAAACCCGACTTTTGGCGATGACGAGCGCAGCGTGGAGTCTTTTGTATTGGACCGAGAAGCGGATTTGTACGGTTATGGTGCCACGGTTTATTTCGTTGATCGAATTCGATCGATGGAGAAATATGACAGTCTAGATGCACTCCTGGAAGCTATTTCCCGTGATGTTTGCAGCGTTCGTGAGGTCTTAGCACAGGACCTGGAGATGCGCGATAGTTCAGTTATTGATCATGATTCAGTGGCGGGGGAGTTTTTCTTGCAGCGTGCTTTACAAGGAGGTTCGCGGGATTAGTGTCGATAGCCAGTCTTGATTATGAGTTTGGCCAAACACAACCTCGCCATTTGCTCGTTAGTAGCCCTGGCGGCTAGTATGAGTGACTGGTTTGCGACTATGGTCCGCAGTGGTTGCAAATAAATTTTCGTGTGGACTGAAATAAGGAGATAAGCATGGCTCTTTCTACAGAAAAGAAGCAAGAGATCCTGAAGGAATACGGCGTTCACGAGACTGACTCTGGTTCCCCAGAAGCCCAGGTCGCGCTGCTGACCTACCGTATCACCAACCTGACCGAGCACCTGAAAGATCACAAGCACGATCACCACTCTCGCCGTGGTCTGTTGCTGTTGGTTGGTCGTCGTCGTGGTTTGCTGAAGTACCTGCAGAGCAAAGACATTAACCGGTACCGTGACCTGATTTCTCGCTTGGGACTGCGTCGATAATTCGTCGTCGTTAAACAGCCTAGGCTGCACGCTTATCGCCACCCGTCCGGCTTCCCGGGCAGGGTGGTTTTTGCGTATCACGGGTCTGTCTCATGCTAAACTGATTCTGGCTTATAAAATCTGCCAGGAATATTTCCGAAATAGGTATAGGTCTTTTATAAGAGATGAAGATCTTTTGGCGGCTACGATGATCGTCACCAGGAACGAGCTCGTTTAAGAGCAAGGAGTTTGTATGAGCAGCAACCAGGCTGTGCAAAAATTTATTGATGAAGAAGTCGGAATCAACGGTGTAGAAACCACCATCGACAACGGGGACTTCGGAACCCGTACCATCCGATTTGAAACTGGGCAGCTTGCCCGCCAAGCAGATGGCTCGGTGACCACCTACTTGGATGACGAGACAATGATCTTGTCGACGACGACCGCCTCTTCCAAGCCGAAAGAGGGGCTAAATTTCTTCCCACTGACTGTCGATGTGGAAGAACGTATGTATGCTGCGGGCCGTATTCCGGGCAGTTTCTTCCGTCGTGAAGGTCGACCATCTACCGAGGCGATTTTGGCTTGTCGCTTGATTGACCGTCCGCTGCGTCCGACTTTCGTCAAAGGTTTGCGCAACGAGGTACAAAATGTCAACACAGTACTGTCGATAGCGCCGGGGGAATATTACGACGTGCTGGCCATCAATGGAGCTTCGGCAGCTACCCAGATTTCCGGATTACCGGTTTCTGGTGCGGTCGGAGCGGTTCGTATGGCTCTGCTGGCCGACGATGAACACCCAGAAGGCGCGTGGGTTGCCTTCCCGAACCATCAACAGCACCAGGAAGCGCTGTTTGAGATGGTTGTGGCAGGCCGAATCGTGGAGAAGAAAGAAGGCGGCCAGAAGAAGGGGCGTCGAAATTCTAAAGGCAATAAAGTTGCCAACAATGATGTGGCCATCATGATGGTGGAAGCTGGCGCGGGTGTGCAGGTAGCCGACCGTGTGGCTGCGGGAGCGCCGGCTCCAACCGAATCCACTGTCGCGCAGGGCCTGGAAGCAGCGAAGCCTTTTATCTCTCTACTGTGCCAGGCACAAACAGAATTGGCTAAGCAGGTTGCGAAAGAAACCGCGGAGTTCCCCTTGTTTAAGGAATATTCCGACGAAGTCTTTGAAGAAGTCGCAAAGAAGGCTCGCAAGAAGCTGCACAAGCTGCTATCGATTGGTGAGAAACAAGCCCGCGACGAAGCTATCAATGACTACATTGCTGAGTGGGACGAAGACCTCGCCGACGATATCGAAGAAAAATATGACATCGACGATGACGATGCGTTGTCGGAAATCCGTGCTGCATACAGTGCCTTGCAAAAAGAGATTGTCCGCGAAAAGATCTTGCGTGATGGCTACCGTGTAGATGGACGTCGCACCACTGACATCCGTGATTTGGAAGTGGAAGTCGAGTTAATTCCTCGAGCACACGGTTCTGCGTTGTTTGAGCGTGGCGAAACTCAGATCCTGGGGGTTACCACGTTGAACATGCTGGAGATGGTTCAGCGGGTAGATTCTTTGACCCCCGGTGAATCTAAGCGATACATGCACCATTACAACTTCCCACCATTCTCAACTGGTGAGACCGGCCGTGTCGGCTCCCCGAAACGCCGAGAAATTGGTCACGGAGCGCTTGCAGAGCGAGCGGTTGTGCCGGTAATTCCTTCACGCGAGGATTTTCCGTATGCCATTCGCCAGGTTTCTGAGGCGTTGGGATCAAATGGTTCGACTTCCATGGGATCTGTGTGCGCTTCTACCTTGTCGCTGTACAACGCTGGTGTCCCTTTGAAAGCACCTGTGGCTGGTATTGCTATGGGCCTGGTGTCCGGTGAAGTCGATGGTGAGGATCGCTTTGTCACCTTGACTGACATTTTGGGAGTGGAAGATGCATTCGGTGACATGGACTTTAAGGTTGCTGGTACGCCGGATTACATCACGGCTCTGCAATTGGATACCAAACTCGATGGCATTCCTTCTGACGTATTGGCCGAGGCTTTGGAACAGGCGCGCGAGGCACGCCTGACAATCCTAGAAACGATGACAGTTGTTATCGATTCACCGGATGCCTTGGCTGATACCGCACCTCGGGTGATCACCGTAAACATCCCACCTTCGAAGATTGGTGAATTGATCGGCCCTAAGGGCAAGACGATCAATGCCATCCACGACGAGACTGGTGCTGAAATCTCTATCGAAGACGATGGCACCGTCTATGTGTCGGCGGCTACCGGCGAGGAAGCAGACGCCGCGGTGGAAAAGATCAACGCCATTGCGAACCCACAGCTTCCTAAGGTTGGGGAGCGTTTTTTGGGAACCGTCGTGAAGACTGTAGCTTTCGGCGCGTTTATTTCGCTAATGCCAGGCCGTGATGGTCTGATGCATATCTCCAAGATCGGCGGTAGTCGTCGCATCGAAAAGGTTGAAGACGAAATTAACGTCGGAGACAAGGTGCAGGTCGAGATCGCTGATATCGATGATCGAGGCAAGATCTCACTGGTGCCGGTGGAGGAAGATTAAATTCCACACGGTCGTGGCCGGTGCAGTATAAACCGGTCACAATAAAGGCAGCGTTCCGAGCGGTAATTTACACCGTCGGAGGCTGCCTTTGTTATTACCCCGAGCTTGCCCGCGCGGGGACTAAAAACTGTTATTGGATATCTATTTCTGGATATCTACGACCACACGCGTTGGATTTTCCAGGCGGGTAACGGAATAGGGTCGTGGCTTATCTAAGCCAATGATGAACTTAGACTGAGCTTCGAAGGCTCCGGCTAATTTGACTTCGGCAACCGACCCGGCGCCCGGGAAGCTTGCATTGAGATCGATCCATTGCGCTTGCTTTTGTGGATCAATTGGGGCAGGGGTGCCTTCTATAGCGATATTTAAAGCTGTATTGCCTTGATACTCCACGGGAAAGCCGGAACCAGGTTGTGCCGGGGTGTCTGTGTAGTGTGTGAACCAACCTGGCTTGCCGACACCTGCGAACTCGAATACGACCCGGTCAAATCCTTGGTGGGTACCGATGCGCACATCCGTGGGGCTTAAATCACCAAGACCGTCAGGAAGGTCCTGCCGGTCTTCCATCGAAGGCGTGCCAAGCATCTGCGCACCTGTTGGCTGAGCTGATTCTTGACCACGCGCAGCGGTCGTGCGGGATGTATCTTGCGCGTCGTTTGTTTTGGTTGTCGTTTTGTTTTCGGTAGTTTCTGCTGGCTGTGGGGAGGTCGAGGTCACGGTGCTGGTTGGCCGCTGCGCGGAATTATCCGTATTGTCAGCGGTAGCGCATGCGCTTAACACCAATCCGGAAGTGATAATGGTGGCAGCCAAGCTGAGAAATGTCCGAGGAGTTTTCATGGTTCTAGTTTATCGTTTCTCTCGCAAATATTCGGCGAAAACTAAATACAGAGTCGATACAATTAGGTAACGAGATAGTCGGATCACTAAGCCATACTAAAAAATATGCGCTCTCATCATGGGGCGTTCTACCTAAGGAAGATTTATGACCATTAAAGTCGGAGTATTAGGAGCACGAGGCCGCGTCGGCAGTGCGATTGTGGAAGCTATTGACGGAAGCGATGACCTGGAACTAGTTGCTGCTGTCGATAGAGATGACAGTCTGGACATTTTAGTGGAAAAGCAGGCTGAAGTCGTCGTTGATTTTACCCAGCCAGCTGTGGTCATGGGGAACTTACAATTCTGCCTAGCACGCGGTATCCATTGTGTTGTCGGGACCACGGGTTTTGACGAGGAGCGTCTGGAAGAGGTGAAGCATTGGGCTCAGGCGGATGGGGCTGGCCACGTGTTAATTGCACCGAATTTTGCAATCTCCGCTATTTTGACGATGCACTTTGCCCGTCAGGCCGCTGAATTTTTTGAGACCGCTGAAGTTGTGGAATACCACCACCCAACAAAACTTGATGCACCCTCGGGTACCGCGATTCATACCGCGCAAGGCATTGCTCATGCGAGACGGCAAGCGAACATGCCGGAGATGCCGGATGCTACTGAGCAATCACTCGACGGCGCGCGTGGAGCAAACGTTGATGGGGTTCCAGTCCACGCAGTGCGCACCCGTGGGATGGTGGCACACGAAGAAGTGATCTTTGGTGCGCAAGGCCAATCGTTGACAATTCGACAAGATTCCTATGATCGGACATCCTTCGTTCCAGGCGTATTTACTGGTGTTCGTCAGATTAAAGATCACCCAGGTCTGACTGTGGGCCTGGAGAAATTCCTGGGCCTGAATTAGCACATGGCCACATCTAAGAACCTGAAAGTAGATCTTCTCGCTGCTACTCAATTTTTTCCCCCACAGGATCCAGAGATAAATTGGCAAGCAGACTCTTCTGCAACGGATGCTGAATCTCTAGTGGAATTCGCTGGTCGTGCATGTTATGAAACGTTCGCGAAGCCAAACCCACATACCGCTGCTAATGATGCTTATTTGCACCACATCATGGAAGTAGGGCACACCGCGCTACTGGAACACGCCACCGCGACACTGTATATTCGTGGGATTTCGCGCTCAGTGAGCCATGAACTTGTTCGGCATCGGCACTTTTCTTTTAGCCAGCTCTCGCAGCGGTTTGTGCATTCGGGAGACGCACAATTCGTTATGCCGGATGCGGTTGCGGGGGATGAGGAATTATCTCGTTTAGTGGGACAAGCAGTAGATGATTCTCGATTTGTCTACAACGAGTTGCTTGCTGCTCTGGAAGAAAGACTTTCCGGCGAACCAAATGCCTTGTTACGCAAAAAACAGGCTCGGCAAGCAGCGCGTGCTGTGTTACCAAATGCGACGGAATCGCGCATTGTGGTGACGGGAAATTACCGCACGTGGCGGCACTTTATTGGTGCACGCGCGAGTGAGCACGCGGACGTGGAAATGCGCCGTCTGGCGGTCGAGTGTCTGCGGTTGCTTCAGAAACAAGCGCCATCGTTGTTTTCAGATTTCTATATCAGTGCGTTATCGGATGGTACCTATATGGCGGCTAGCCCTTATGCCTAGCCAACGTTCAGACTGAATATTCCTAGGGTGCCTAAACACGGTCGAAAACCAAATCATACGCTCCAAAGGGTGCGCCGGTTCGTGGTTGGGCGTGGTTAACGGGTAACCTAGAGCAGCATGAGCACAGGTTTGACAGTCAAGACTGGAGTCGAGACATTCGGCAGCGTCAGTGTTGCCATGGTGACCCCGTTCGATAAGGACGGTGCCTTGGATATACCGGCTGCTCGAAAACTAGCCGCTCACTTGGTGGATAACGGCCTGGATGCCCTTGTAGTATCCGGTACCACCGGAGAGTCACCGACTACGACGGTGGACGAGAAACTTGAACTTCTGAAGGCTGTCAAAGATGAGGTCGGTGACCGTGCCAAGATTATGGCAGGTGTCGGTACGAATAACACGGCAACTACGATCGATCTAGCAAAAAAGTCCGCTGAAGCGGGAGCCGATTCTTTGTTAGTGGTCACGCCGTATTATTCGAAGCCGAGTCAGGCGGGCCTTATCGCTCATTACACAGCGGTGGCGCAGGCAACCGATTTGCCCATCAGTTTGTATGACATTCCTGGACGCTCGGGCATCTCAGTGGAGTCGGACACGATTGCCGAACTTGCTAAGTTGCCCACCATCAAAGCAGTCAAAGACGCCAAAGGTGATCTGCATGCTGCTTGTAACCTCATGCAAGAAACTGGACTCGCATGGTATTCCGGTGACGACCCGGCCAATTTGCCGTGGCTGTCCGTCGGGGCCAGCGGCTTTATTTCCGTTATCGGACACGCCGCGCCACGAGCTTTGCGTGAGTTGTACGACTCATATGACGAGGGAAATCTCGCCCGTGCGCGAGAAATCCACACAAATGTATTAACACCGTTAATCCAGGCGCAGCAGCGTCTGGGAGGTGCCAATTTTGCTAAAGCAGCCCTGCGCGAACAGGGAATTGAAGTAGGCGAACCACGTCTGCCACTCGCTCCGTTAGACGACGAGCAGGTGGATGGGTTACGCCGTGATTTGGACCAAGCTGGAGTCTTATAGATGACTGAATCTCGCACCCGTTCCCGGAAAGTTTCCCGAAAAGCGGGGCCACCGGAGGACGTTGCAACCGTAGCGCAATCACTGTCACAATCTAGTGGTGCCACTGATACCGCACCAAGCCCTTCGTTCAAGCCACCAGAGGCGAATTCACAGTCTGGTGGATCCGACGACGATGGTGCTGGTAACAACCAAAACCGACAGAAGTCGAACAAGCCTAATAAACAGGGGGCGCAGAAGCAGGGCAAACCCAATAAGCCGGATAACAAAAAATCTGGCAAGAATCCCCGCTCTAATAACCGGGAAGACTCTGGTTCGAATAAACAAGGCGCCGCTAAAGACAGCGAAAACAACCATGGCGACGGCAAGGACAATAACGGAGTCAACTCCGCTAAAGGTCGTGGCCGTGGCTCCCGTGGGCGAAATAACCGTGGCCGTGGTGGCAACAACCAGGGTAGCGGTAACAACCAGGGCGGCAACAACAATCGTGGTCGCCGTAACGTACCGAAATCGATGCAAGGCGCTGATCTCACCAAACGCCTGCCAGAACCACCCCAGCTGCAAAAAGGCTCGCTGCGTATGTACGCTCTTGGTGGAATTTCGGAGATTGGTCGCAACATGACCGTCTTTGAGTACGATGGCAAGTTGCTGATCATCGACTGTGGCGTGTTATTCCCGTCGTCTGGAGAACCAGGCGTCGACTTGATCTTGCCTGACTTCGGCCCGATCGAAAAGAAGATCGATAAGGTAGAAGCGCTTGTTGTGACACACGCGCACGAAGACCACATTGGGGCTATCCCATGGCTGCTGAAGCTGCGGCCAGATATTCCAATTGTGGCTTCGAAATTCACTTTGGCGTTGATTGCTGCGAAGACTAAAGAACACCGCCAGAAGCCGAAGATGGTGGAAGTTAACGAAAAGTCAGATGTCAGCTACGGTCCGTTCCGTTGCCGTTTCTGGGCTGTCAATCACTCCATCCCAGACGCGCTGGGAATCATGTTGAACACCCCAGCTGGTTCAATCATTCACACGGGCGATATTAAGCTGGATCAGACCCCATTGGACAATCGCCCGACAGATCTTCCAGCCTTGTCACGTTATGGTGACGAAGGCGTAGACCTAATGCTGTGTGATTCCACCAATGCAACCGTTCCTGGTGTTTCTGCTACCGAGGCAGATATCGCTCCGACGTTGAAGCGGATTGTGGCGTCTGCGAAAAACCGTGTGATCGTTGCGTCATTTGCATCTAACGTTTACCGTGTGCAGGCCGCCATTGATGCCGCGGTAGCAGCGCACCGTAAGGTCGCTTTTAACGGACGCTCGATGCTGCGAAACATGGAGATCGCGGAAAAGATGGGGTACCTACGTGTACCAAAAGGAACCATCATCCCGATTGAAGAAGCCTCAAAGATGGCCTCGCACAAGACGATGCTCATCACTACCGGCACGCAGGGTGAGCCGATGGCTGCATTGTCGCGCATGGCTCGTCGCGAGCATAGGCAGATCACCGTTCGAGCAGGAGATCTTATTATCCTGTCTTCCTCGCTGATCCCTGGTAACGAAGAAGCAGTTTTTGGCGTGATGAATATGCTTTCGCGGATCGGCGCTGAGCTGATTACCAACGCAGATGCTAAGGTGCACTCGTCGGGCCACGGTTATGCTGGTGAACTGTTATTCCTCTATAACGCAGCGCGACCAAAAAATGCATGGCCAGTCCACGGTGAATGGCGGCATCTACGTGCCAACAAAGAGCTTGCCATTTCTACCGGGGTTCCGCGCGAGAGAGTCATGTTGGCCCAGAATGGCGTGGTCATTGATATGGCTAACGGTAAAGCAGAGGTTGTCGGACAAAAGACCGTTGGAAACCTCTACGTTGATGGCCTAAATATGGGCAACGTCGATGCGGATACCTTGGCTGACCGTACGAGCTTGGGCGCTGGTGGCGTCGTTTCTATTACGTGCGTGGTCGATAACCGAACTTCACAGCTTTTGGAGCGCCCACGTGTGGAGACAACGGGCTTTGCAGAAGATGATCGTGCCTTGATCCCGCAGGTTGTCGAGCTCGTGGATAATACGATGAATGATCTTGCTGCGGAAGGTGAAAACGACACCTACCGCATGGTGCAGAAGTTGCGCCGGAAAGTATCTCGCTTCATCGAGCAAAATTGGAAACGCGAACCTGTTATCCTTCCGACCGTTGTACCAATGGCTTCGGAAATAGAGATCGTCGACGACGAAGAAGTCGATAATTCTCGCGAGTCCGTCTAAGCTCGCTTTTCCTCAGTAAGACATGTTTCCCAGGGTACCCTGGGAAACATGTCTTTTTCTGATTCGGAACGCCAGTGCTTGGCAGACTTAATGCTCAAACGTGGTCCTGATGCTCCAACCTTATGTTCGGGTTGGAAGACATCAGATTTAGCAGCGCACTTGTGGGTGCGCGAACATCGTCCGGATGCGGCGTTAGGTATGTTTGTCCCGTCATTGTCGTCGCATCTTAGGAAAGTGCAAGAAAAGGCAAAGGCACAGCGTTACGAGCAGCTTGTAGAAAATTGGCGGCAGGGGCCTCCGCAGTTTTCCTTATTCCGATTGGTTGAAGCGAAGGTTAATGCAGTAGAAAACTTTGTTCACCATGAAGATGTCCGCCGTGCGGAACCGAATTGGCAACGCCGGGAAATTAGCTTGGAGGGGGAGAAATCCTTAGCCAGAGCCTTGCCCCTGCTTGCTAAAACAATGCTGGGGAAATCTCGACTACCCATCATTCTCTCTGCGACTGGTTTCCCACCATTGACCTTCGGTGGAAGCTGGGGCGTAGTCGATAAGGGTGATGATGTGGTGCGTGTGTCAGGGGATATTGGTGAATTGATCTTGTGGGGATTTGGACGTAATGCAGTCAGCGTTGAGATCACAGGGGAAGAGAGCGCTATCGTTCGATCAAGCTTTTAGACTTGACTAACAGTTGTGTAAGTTAATACACGAAATTGGTGTGGCGCTTGGGGATATTGGGCATTGAGGCATTAGGGTATGGGGCATGTCTGTAAAGTCCACCAGCCCTCGCAATCATCGTGGTGGCGGCGAGCGTAACAAAGCCCGCGCCAACTCGACTCGCCCGGCTCCGCGCACCCGCTCTGGTCGCACAGCCGGGAAAAAATTAAGTTCTGGAATGCCGGAAAAAACTGGTGGAGATCCCGCGAAATCTAGGGAGGAGAATTCTGATTCTGCAAACCTAGAAACTGTAGTTTTTGGTTCTGCGCAACGTGCAGCCAATACTTCGCATGAACGCACGGGAAGTGCTTTCCGTGCTGTGGGCTCAGGTATTGCCACTGCATTTTCGAAAACATCAGGTGCGCTCAAAAAGTTCGGAAATATTGGCCAGGATGATGACGATTACGAGGCATATGCCGACTACGACGACTTTACCGATGGTGTCGACACAGATGCCGATGCTACCGAAATGGGCCGGCAAGCAGCTGGCAGGAATAAGAAGCGGAAAAATTCACCTGCAGGATTAGACGAAGATCTCTACTCGACAGACATGACGGGCAAGAAGGCTAAGACAAAAAAGGGACAACGTAGTTCAGGCGTGATGGCGCAATCACGAGAAAAGAAACGCGCGACCGATAATCATGTGTCAGCTGATGGCTTAGACCAGCAGAGTGATGATGCACACGCTGAGCAGATTGAGGGGAGTGAGGTCGGTACCTCCGAGTCAGCTCTCCCTGCGGTGAAGCCGGAGGCGGGCGTACCTTCGTCACGCTCTGATGCGATTGCCTTAACACTGATTGGTGTTGCCATCGTTCTGGGTGCTTCTGTGTGGCTTGATATCGCTGGATTTATTGGTCGGGCCATCGCGACGGCCACCCATGCCGTGTTGGGGGCCGGTGCCTTCATTGTCCCCGTCGCGCTCATTCTCGCAGCATCGGCGTTGTTTTCCGGCAGACGCGTGGCTGTAGAACACAGGGTTCGTGTATCCATGGGGACTGCGTTGATCGTTATTTCTATGCTCGGATTGATCCATCTATTTTCCGGAGCACCAGCAGAATGGCCGGAACGATTTGTCGCTGGTGGTGCACTCGGGGCATGGACAGGCGGAGCATTAGCTGCTGGATTCAGTCCCTATGTTGCTGTTCCTCTGTTGTTCCTAGTCATTATTTATGGTGCATTGAAGGTCACCGGAATTACGGTCAAAGAGTTTACTGAGTATTTGCGTAATGTAATTTCTGGAAATAGCAACAAAAATTTGGATGCTGATCCCGATCGGGAGTCGGTCGGCGGCCACAATGAATACGGGGATGCCTACGGGCGAGCGAACGACGAAATTGCAGCCATTGCATCTGGAGCACAACGCACGCCACGTCGACGCGCGCCGTTGCGGACGAATCCAGTGGCTTCGCAGTCTAAGCGGCCAGGTTTCACAACAACCCAGTCAAGCACCGCAGGGACACACGATGTAGTTGCTAATGCTAAGAAGAGCACCGGACTTTTTCCTCGCATCGAACAACCATCTCAGGTAGAGCACACTGAGGTGCTTTCCAGTAATGGTTCTCGAGAACATCAGGAGCAGGTTTCGAAGACTGCTGCTGGTTTGGAAAATGCGCCGACGGCAAGTGATACGGATGAGTTTCCTGCGGTCTTGGACAGTCCAACGAGGTCCAGGTCTGCTCGTACGGAACCAGAAGTAGAGAAGACAGAAGAGCTGCCTCTAGCGCCAGAAGATGCTGTGGACCAAGCTCAATCCGGGCTGCAACAAAAGCAAGCTGCAGAAAACCCGCGCACCGTGGATACCAAGTACCAGGATACGGCGCGACAAACTCGTGTGCTCGGAGTAAAACCGCAGTCTGGCGCTCGTCAGCCTGAGGCGCAACAAGCAACCCAGGTTGGTTTGGCGTCGCAGATTAATGATGGACCGCGTGAAGACGCAGGCGCGACTCAGCAAGCATCGAAATTGGCCACTGAATATACGATTCCTTCTGCAGGTCTATTGGAACCGGGGCGAGCTCCGAAAACCCGGACGGAGATAAATGACCGCACAATTGAAGCCATCGATGCATGTTTTGCGGAATTTAAGGTTGATGCGCAGGTCACCGGTTTTACCCGTGGGCCAACAGTGACGCGTTATATCGTTGAGCTTGGGCCAGGTGTGAAGGTTAGCAAGATTACGAACTTGCAATCGAACCTTGCCTACGCGGTAGCCACTGGCAGTGTGCGTATTCTCGCTCCGATCCCCGGAAAGTCTGCAGTCGGTATCGAAGTGCCGAATTCCGACCGGGAGATCGTTCGCTTGCGTGATGTCCTGGAATCTGAGGTTATCGCGGGAGATGAAGATCCGACATTGGTTGGGTTGGGTAAAGATATTGAAGGCGAATTCATCTCGTCGTCGATTCAGAAAATGCCCCATTTGCTGGTCGCCGGTTCGACTGGTTCTGGTAAATCGGCTTTCGTTAATGCGATGTTGGTTTCACTGTTAACTCGCGCCACTCCGGATGATGTTCGGTTGATCCTGGTGGACCCCAAGATGGTGGAATTGACCCCGTATGAGGGCATCCCGCATTTGATTACACCGATTATCACGCAACCGAAGAAAGCCGCAGCGGCGTTGCAGTGGTTGGTGGAAGAAATGGAGCAGCGCTACCAAGACATGCGCTCGGCGCGCGTGCGTCATATTAAGGATTTCAACCACAAAGTGCGCACCGGTGAGGTGCAAGCCCCGGCGGGGTCCGAACGGAAGATGGAACCGTACCCATTCATCGTGTGCGTGGTGGACGAGTTAGCAGATCTTATGATGACGGCCCCGAAGGAGATCGAGGAATCCATCGTGCGGATCACGCAAAAAGCGCGTGCAGCTGGTATTCACTTGGTCCTTGCTACGCAACGTCCATCGGTAGATGTCGTTACTGGTCTAATCAAGACTAACGTGCCGTCGCGGTTGGCGTTCGCGACTTCGTCTTCCACAGACTCGCGTGTGATCCTGGATCAAACAGGCGCAGAGTCGCTTATTGGTATGGGTGATGGTTTATTCATTCCACAGGGTGGAAGGCCAGTGCGTATGCAGGGTGCATTTGTGTCCGACGATGAGGTGTACGCCGTCGTCGAGGCAGCGAAGGAGCAAGGGGAACCGGACTATACCGAGGGCGTTACCGAGGACAAACAAGCCGAGGCGAAAAAAGCAATCGATGATGATATCGGCAAGGATATGGACGACTTGCTGGAAGCCGTCGAGCTTGTGGTGACTTCCGGATTAGGCTCAACATCTATGTTGCAGAGGAAGCTACGTATCGGTTTTGCAAAAGCTGGGCGCCTGATGGACCTCATGGAAACCCGCGGAATCGTCGGCCCATCGGAGGGCTCGAAGGCGCGCGAAGTATTAACGAAGCCAGAAGAACTTGACACTACGATTTGGATGATCAAGGGAGCAGATCCGGCCGACGCCCCGCGAGAAGTGCAAGAGCAGCAGAATCAGGGGCAGCCAGATAACGTTGTCGAGGACTCCGCTGGTGACACGGATGGTTCAGCTCATATTACAAAAGCTACGTATAATCCAACGTCACAAGCTTTTTAGCGCATTGAATAACCACATCTTTGGTTCAGTGCGCTAGACTGTTGTGCAGTCCATGGAGGGGAGTATCCTCGACGCGACAGTAATCGTCAACACGGTACGAAGCCTTCTGTACCCGGTTCTGTCGGCCCAGTATGAGCGCATTGAGGCTCCTAAGAGCTCGTAATTATGCGGATACTGCGGTAGGAGAGACCTCTGGTCCATCTACATGCTGACCGGAGGTCATGGTGGGAGTACCACTTTTTATTTGGTTGATTACGATCGCTGTCATCGCAGGGTTCTTCATTTTCGATTTCTATAGTCACGTGCGCACGCCACACGCGCCGACACTAAAAGAAGCTGGCTTTTGGTCGGCGTTTTATATTGGTCTGGCTCTTCTTTTCGGTGCGGTCGTGTGGTTTGGCTGGGATGCTGAGCATGGAATCGAGTACCTTACGGGCTATGTGACTGAGAAAGCCTTGTCAATCGATAATCTCTTTGTCTTTGCATTGATTATCGGAGCTTTCCAAGTGCCTCGTAAGTATCAACAAAAAGTATTGTTGATCGGCATTGTTTTGGCTCTCGTTTTTCGCTTGATATTCATTCTGGCTGGTTCTGCCTTGATCTCTGCATGGTCCGATATCTTCTATATATTCGCGATCTTTTTGCTGTATATCGCGATTAAACTTGTCGTTGATGAGTTTCGGGATAAGCCAGAAACCCATCCGAATGACATGTTTATCATCAAAGCAATACGCAAGATTATGCCAGTGACAAAGGACTATCACGGGGATAAATTGGTCGTTCGTAAGTCCGGAAAAACCGCTGTCACACCGCTTCTGGTAGCACTGTTGGCAATTGGGTTTATCGACGTCATGTTTGCTTTTGATTCAATTCCGGCAATTTACGGTATTACGACCGAGGCTTACCTGGTGTTTGCTGCAAATGCCTTTTCGTTGATGGGACTGCGTCAGCTGTATTTCCTTCTCGACGGGTTGCTAGATCGCTTGATCTATCTGGCGTACGGATTAGGCGTGATCCTAGGATTTATTGGCATCAAACTTCTGCTGCATGCACTGCATGAAAACAACCTGCCTTTTATTAACGGTGGCGAGAATCTTGCAGTGCCAGAAGTATCCACGGTCGGTTCGCTAGTGTTCATTGTTGCGACATTGGTTGTGACCGTTATTGCCTCGATCATTAAATCTCGTCGCGATGTAGCTCAAGGTGCCGTTGATACCCGCAAAGCCGCGGGGGTATGACCAGACGCGTAACGCTGAAGGGGTAAGGTTCTAGGTGTGAGTACCACATCTGCGAAGCCGTCTAACCTAAATCTCCCGAACGTTCTCACGAGTATGCGGATCGCTTTTATACCGGTCTTTGTATGGCTCGTCCTTGCAGGCGGGGGAACCGAAATCGCTTGGATGTGGGCTGCTTTCCTGGTTTTTGCGGCTCTTATGGTCACGGACAAACTCGATGGAGATATAGCCCGAGCGCGCGGGCTCGTGACGAACTTCGGCAAAATTGCAGACCCTATTGCCGATAAAGCACTCATGACGGCAGCCTTAGTCAGCTTGAATGTCATCGGCGAGTTGCCAGTTTGGATCACTGTTGTAATCCTCGTTCGCGAATTTGGCATAACAGTTTGGCGTTTTGCCTTGCTGCGTCAAGGAAAAGTGGTTCCTGCTAGCCAAGGAGGGAAGCTCAAGACGGCGCTCCAGTCTCTCGCAGTTGCCCTATATCTTTGTCCACTGCCAAGTTGGATGAATATTCCGACGTTGCTTGTAATGTTAGCCGCCGTTGCAGTTACTTTATGGACGGGATACGTCTATCTTCGGGATTCTCAACGGGAGAATTAGTGTGAGTGAAGCAGACGAAAACTTTATTAATGCTGGAACGGTGCTTGGGGTATTGGAATCACGGGGGCAGACTCTAGCTACCTGTGAGTCTTTGACTGCCGGTGCGCTGGCAGCACGGATAGCCGATATCCCGGGGGCTTCGGCAGTGTTACGAGGTGGGTTGGTGACTTATTCTGCGGATCTGAAAACTTCTTTAGCTAGAGTCGATGCCGACGTGATTGCACATTATGGTGTTGTCTCTGCAGAATGTGCGAGGGCAATGGCCGCCGGAGCCCGCATAGTTTGTGAGAGTGATTGGGCTGTGTCTCTGACTGGTGTGGCTGGGCCAGGGGCTGCGGACGGTCACGCTTCTGGTGATGTTTATGTTGCGGTAGCCGGCCCGAAGATGGGAAACGGCGAATCGGCTTTCTATCAATGGCCGGATGTCTCGCGTGCGCAGGTTCGTGGTAATGCTGTGGATGCTGCAATTCAGCTTTTATACGAGAAAATCACTTTGCACTAGAGCACCTTAAATTAACCATAGATTCTTGTTCCTTCGTGCTAGACAGCTCTCGAAAATGCTTTTGCTTAAACCGGTAAAGTCCGTCCTTCGCGTGAAAGGTCGTTGTATACTTGCCGAAGATCCCACATTTCGAGTGGGAACAAATAATGAACTCGAATCGTTGGAATTAGTGATGGCAACTCAATCAGTAGTACTCGATACTCCGATTATCACCGGAGAGCGCACTGCGTATCATGAACGTCTGGCGCAGCCGGAACCGTTATTGCGGCAAGCCTTAGGGCTCGCGCTGCGTGCTTTTCGCGCCGATAAAGGTGTCACGTTGCGTGAACTTGCGAAAGCGGCTCGGGTTTCGCCGGGCTATATTTCCGAGCTAGAGCGCGGACGCAAGGAAGTCTCGTCGGAACTATTAGCATCTGTCTGTCACGCGTTGAATGCAACTGTTGCTGACGTGCTCATCGAAGCTGCTGGAAATATGGCAATGACTTCGGTAGACCAAGAACTGGCGAAAGCTTCCCCGGCTGCAGCAGAACCAGTCTCGGAGCTGTAGAATTCGCGCAGTTCGTCGGTCCATTGATTCCGTTGATTTGTGGTTCTATAGGGACTGCGAGACCTACTTATTGACCTCGATACGCACATAGGAAGGCGTTTGATTAAGCATGGCTAATCCTTTCAGTAAAGCATGGAACTACTTCATGGCTCTGTTCGATTCCAAGATCGACGAACATGCGGATCCGAAAGTTCAGATCGAGCAGGCGATTAGCGACGCAAAACGCCAGCACCACGAATTATCGCAGCAGGCAGCTGCTGTTATTGGTAACCAGCGGCAATTAGAAATGCAGTTGAACCGCCGCCTTAATGAGGTCGAAAAACTTCAGTCCAATACTAAACAGGCTCTTGAACTGTCAGATAAGGCTCGCCGCGAGGGCGATGAGCGCAAGGCAGTTGAATACGAAAATGCTGCTGAAGCTTTTGCTGCACAACTGGTGACTGCAGAACAATCCGTGGAAGAGACTAAGCAGCTACACGATCAGGCGCTAAAACAGGCGGATCAAGCCAAGCAGGCAGTTGAACGGAACAACATGCAACTGCAAGAAAAGTTCCAGCAACGGTCGAAGTTGTTGAGCCAGCTGGAACAGGCCAAGATGCAGGAGAAGGTTTCGGAGTCGTTGAACTCCATGAACAATCTCACCAATGATTCTTCTCCTTCACTCGATAGTGTGCGCGACAAGATTGAGCAACGTTATTCTCGTGCTCTCGGTCAAGCTGAGTTGTCCGAGAATTCAGTTCAGAATCGCATGCACGAGGTCAAGCAGGCCGGTATCCAGATGGCAGGGCATTCGCGACTCGAGCAGATTCGTGCGGAGATGGCTGGCTCGAACTCTGCGCAACAATCCGTCACGCAAGGGCAATCTACTGCCCCGAAACAAGTGGAATCTGGACAGCAAGCCAGCTCCCAGACGCAGCAGAATTCACAGCCACAGGTTTCACAAGATGAGATTGCGAAACGTATGCGTGAGCTCCGTGGCGAATAAGTCACATCAGCACCAATAAGATGTCGATTTTAAGGCGGTGACGTTATGCGGTTAACCGAATTCAGTCGCCTGCTCAATGATGAGTTTGGCGAAACTCAGGCGAAATGGATAGCGCATTCACATGTGTTAACAGGCCGTGAAGCTACTGCCGACGAACTCATCGACGCGGGATGTGATCCGGCAGAAATTTGGGATGGAATCATGCATGATTTTCGTATTCCAGAAGAACGTCGCCTAGGTAAAGATAATCCCGGCTGGTAAGGGTCCTGCTACCGCATGAATCCCGCGTCGCCAGGTGCAAAACCGGTTAGCTGGGGCAGGATGATCCGTGGAACCAAAAGTAAGCGGACGCAGTCTAATTGATATGCAGTACAGGAAAATGACGATCGCGGTTGCATGACAGTACATGCCGACGCGGTTAATTGATGTGATTAGGTACTCTCCATGAGTCCTAGTGAAAGTAGAGGAAATGGCAACAAAGAAAAAAACTAATAGCAAGAAATCCGATAACGCCGGGGCAGACCGCCAGAAGGCCTTAGATGCCGCGATGGCGATGATCGAGAAGGACTACGGCAAGGGGGCGGTTATGCGTTTGGGTGACGATGACCGTCCTCCAATCCAGGCGATCTCATCCGGTAATACCGCAATCGACGTCGCATTGGGGATTGGAGGATTCCCGCGTGGTCGAGTCGTGGAAATCTATGGCCCAGAATCGTCGGGTAAAACGACTGTAACTTTGCATGCGATTGCAGAAGCTCAGAAGGCAGGCGGTATTGCGGCGTTCATCGATGCTGAGCACGCGCTCGATCCGGAATACGCTCGACTCTTAGGCGTCGACACCGATAACTTACTGGTCTCGCAACCAGATACTGGAGAGCAAGCATTAGAAATTGCGGATATGTTGATTCGTTCCGGCGCAATCGACATCATCGTGGTGGACTCGGTTGCCGCCTTGACACCAAAGGCCGAGATCGAAGGCGAGATGGGAGATTCGCACGTCGGACTGCAAGCGCGCTTGATGTCGCAGGCATTGCGGAAGATGACTGGCGCTTTGTACAACTCTGGTACCACCGCGATCTTCATTAACCAGCTGCGCGAGAAAATTGGTGTGATGTTTGGCTCACCAGAAACCACCACTGGTGGCAAAGCTTTGAAGTTCTATTCTTCAGTTCGTTGCGATATTCGTCGAATCCAAACTCTAAAAGACGGCCAAGATGCGATCGGCAACCGGACAAAAATCAAGATTGTCAAAAACAAAGTTTCGCCACCGTTTAAGGTCGCTGAATTTGACATCATGTATGGTGAAGGTATCTCACGCGAGTCTTCGATCATTGATCTGGCCGTAGAAAACAATATCGTGAAAAAATCTGGTTCCTGGTTCACCTACGAAGGGGAGCAGCTTGGCCAAGGAAAAGAAAAAGTCCGTCAGTTCCTGAAATCGAACCCTGATTTGAGTGATGAACTAGAGCAAAAGATTTTCCAGAAGCTTGGAATTGGTAAATACGCAGCCAAGAATAATAAGGATGCCGAAAACTTCGATGTTCCAGGATCAGATACACCATTGAGCGATAACGCAGACGTTAATGACGGTGCGCCAGATTTCGATGACTCCGAAGAGTAACCAGCCTGCGCATCAATCTCGTGGCGATTCGCAGCCGAGTGCACGAAAAATTACGCAGTTGCGGGATGCCATTGCCGCACACACCGCCAAAAACTCGGATGGTTCGGCTTTCATCGATCGCGAGCTAGAAGAAGCAAAAACACCGGTGCGCAAGAAGGCCCTCGGCCTACTCAATTACCGTGCACGCTCCACGCAGGAGCTGCGCGGTAAACTTCTCGATGCAGAATTCGAAGCAGAGGTTATCGACGAAGTCATCGCTGATTTAGAACATTCTGAATTATTGAATGACGAGAAATTTGCACACGAGTGGGTCCATCAGCGACACCAGCGACGTGGGAAGACACGGTTGGTGCTCGACCATGAATTGGCGGACAAGGGCATCGCCCCGGGGATCAGGGCGCAGGCACTAGAACAAATCGATGACGACGACGAGGCCGCGCTCGCAGAAACCTTGGCAAGGAAAAAAGCCAAGAAGGTAAAGCGAATGGAAGATCGTGCAGATTATGACAAAGAGCTGCGGAAAATTGTCGGGGTTCTTGCGCGGCGAGGTTTTGGCCAGGGGATGGCACTCGGCATTGCACGACAAGCTCTCGACAAGCGATGTGATGAGTTAGGAACCGAAGTTCGCTAGGGTTTGGCCCAGACCGGCAGCAAATCACGATGAGAATGTAGAGTTCTCAGTCGATGTTTTAAACCGCATATATGTAGCAGGTTAGCTATATTACGGAGAAGGCGCCGAGAATCTACTGGACCTGGGTAGCGGCGAAACTGAGATGTTCATAGCAACCTGTTACTTTGACGGTGAAACTGACGAAGAAGAAAAACTTGCGGCTCGGAACATGCTCTCGTGCACGGGTATTAGTCCGTGTATATATGGTTTTCAAAATTAGAGGAGAGCATTCATGTCCGGAATAATTGCCAACGGACTGTATAAAATTTTTGGGAAAGATCCTGTTCGGGGGGTGCAAGCACTGAGAACTGGGACCACTCGTACAGAGCTGCGTGACCAAGGTTTGACAGCTGCAGTCATCGACGCAAGCTTCGAGGTGGTTCCTGGAGAAGTGTTCGTCGTCATGGGGCTATCCGGAAGTGGAAAATCAACCTTGCTGCGCATGGTCAATGGACTGCATCCCGCGACAGCCGGGGAGCTGAGCTTAGGTGGTCGTCTCATCACCGAGATGTCAGAAGCTGAGCTGCGTTCAGTGCGTAGAGACAATATCTCCATGGTATTTCAAAACTTTGCGCTATTACCGCACCGAAGTGTAGGAGAAAATGCCGCTTATGGCTTAGAAATCAAAGGTGTAGGCAAAACTGAGCGCGAAGAAAAAGCAACCAAAGCCCTACAACTGGTGGGGCTTGACGGCTGGTCGCATTATCGCCCGGATGAGCTCTCAGGTGGTATGAAACAACGCGTCGGCCTCGCCCGTGCTCTTGCTAACGACGCCGAGATCCTTCTGATGGATGAAGCGTTTTCTGCTTTGGATCCGTTGATCCGGAAAGAAATGCAAGATTACCTGCTAAATCTCCAAGCAGAGCTAGGAAAAACTGTGGTATTTATTACTCACGACCTGAATGAAGCCATGCGTGTGGGAGACCGAATCGCAGTCATGCGAGATGGTCGTATTGAACAGATTGGTACTGCCGGTGAGATTTTGCGCAAACCCGCAAATAGCTACGTAGCTCAGTTTATTCAGGATATTGACCGTGCTCGCGTGCTAGTGGCCGGAGATATCTGCACACAAGCGGAATCGCAGCAATTTGTTAGCGCAGCGCTTAGCAGTGAGCTCATCGTGAACTCACGGACTCCAATCGCGCATTTATTTACGCATTCTGCTCGCAATGATGCCCCGCTCGTGGTCAAGAACGACATCGGTGAGATCGAAGGCATTATTACTCGAGAACGTTTGCTTGCTGCTGCGGCGAACGATACTAACCTTCTCGAAGAAAGCGGACGCTAATGGCATTGAGCGAAGAAATTATCCCGCGCATCCCTCTCGGCACCTGGGGCGATAATGCGCTCATGTGGCTGAGGGAGAATGCCTCAGTGATCTTTGATGTTTTTTCTGAGATCACAAAATTTCTGGTCGAAGCTCTCGCGGATGGGTTAAAAGCAATACCAGCAATCCTGTTGTTGGCCATTTTTGCTTGCGCAGGTTGGGGACTGCGGTCATGGCGGCTAGCGCTTAACGCGTGTATGAGCTTCTTGTTAGTGATGGGGCTACGGCAGTGGGAACAAATGCTCGACACTATGGCGATGGTGATAATCGCGACGCTGGTCGCAGTGGTCATTGCGCTCCCTGTCGGGATCTGGGCGGCAAAAAATGATCGGGTTTCGGCAGTGGTACGCCCTATCTTGGATTTTATGCAGACAATGCCGGCTTTTGTCTATCTGTTGCCTGCAGTGATGTTCTTTTCTATCGGTGTGGTTCCGGGAACCTTTTCGACGATCATCTTTGCTCTGGCCCCGGGGGTACGTATGACTGAACTGGGGATTCGCCATGTTGACCCCGAGGTCGTGGAAGCGGGACGTGCCTATGGTGCTACTGATCGACAAATTTTGCGCGGAATCGAACTTCCCATGGCGATGCCGTCGATTATGGCGGGGATAAACCAAATAATCATGCTTTCGCTGTCGATGGCGGTTATTGCAGGCATGGTGGGTGCCGACGGTCTTGGTAAAGAAGTCGTTGCAGCGATCTCGACGCTTAATCTCGGCCAAGGTTTGGAAGCAGGTCTTGCTGTGGTGATTTTGGCTGTATTCTTAGATCGGCTAACAGCGGCCTTAGGTAATTCTGGTGATTATCCATCGTCATTATTAGCACGGTGGCGGAAAGCTCGGCGACAGCGACAGAAAGGAAGAGTGGAACAAGGTCTGGTCGAGAACGCAAAACCGTAGTTCACCAATTTCGGTTGCTGCAGGGAACGGACACGATGAAACTGAGGCACCAACCTAGATCCCTATATGGTGGCATGTCGGCGCAAGAGATGGCTGGTAGCGTGCTGTTATGAACTCGCGCTGCCAGTAACTACAATGAACTCCCGTGAGCATGCGCAATGAATATAGGGAAAATAACACTGAAATGTGGCAACCGTCCGTTGACGTGGCTGAGCCGGCGAAGACCGAAAAAGTCTGTCACGGGGCTGCCAAAGAGAATTGCGCAGATGTAGCTGAAAATTTAGCAGACATAAAAACAGAACAATCGGAAACGAGCCCTCGGACGTACGAGGTTCGTACTTTTGGCTGTCAAATGAATGTACATGATTCTGAACGCCTAGCCGGATTGCTGGAAGATGCTGGATATGTTTCGGCAGCAGAGTACCGTTCGGATAAGAGCACTGATTCGGAATCCAAAAACTCTGGCCCAGTCGAGCCGGATCTTATTGTTTTTAACACCTGCGCAGTGCGTGAAAACGCTGATCAACGCTTATACGGTACCCTTGGTAACCTAAAGAAAACCAAGCAAAACCACCCAGGAATGCAGATTGCTGTTGGCGGTTGCTTGGCGCAAAAAGACAAAGATGCAGTTTTAGACAATGCACCCTGGGTGGATGCTGTGTTCGGCACTCATAACATGGGGTCGCTGCCTGCCTTGTTAGAGCGTGCGCGGCATAATGAACAAGCTCAGGTCGAAATTGTTGATGCTTTAGAAGATTTTCCTTCAGTCTTACCGGCAAAACGCGAATCTGCGTATTCTGGGTGGGTCTCCATTTCGGTTGGATGCAATAACACCTGTACTTTTTGCATCGTACCGTCCTTGCGCGGTAAAGAAATCGACCGTCGGCCAGGAGATATCCTCGCCGAAGTTGAGGCGCTGGTACAGCAGGGGGTGAGTGAAGTTACCCTTTTGGGACAGAATGTCAATGCTTATGGCGTCAACTTTGTTGATCCTGAACTCAAACGCGATCGCAGTGCGTTTTCTAAGCTGCTCGCAGCGTGCGCTCAGATCGAGGGGCTCGATCGTTTGCGCTTTACTAGCCCACACCCTGCAGAATTCACCAGTGATGTTATCGACGTAATGGCCGAATACCCGGTCATCTGCCCGCAGTTGCATATGCCTTTGCAATCAGGATCTGACAAGGTCCTCAAAGACATGCGCCGGTCTTATCGCAGCAAGAAATTCATGAAGATTGTCGATGAGGCGCGCGAGAAGATTCCTGGTGCTGCGATCACCACTGATATCATTGTCGGTTTTCCCGGTGAGACTGAGGAAGATTTTCAGGCCACAATGGACATAGTTCGGCGTGCTCGGTTCTCGTCGGCCTTCACTTTCCAGTATTCGCCGCGTCCTGGTACACCGGCAGCAGAGATGGAAGCTCAGGTGCCTAAAGAAGTCGTGCAAGATCGCTTCGAGCGGTTGGTTGCTTTGCAAGATGAGATCATGTTGGAAGACAATCGTGCGTTGGTAGGGACTGAGGTTGAGTTACTTGTCCAAGCAAGCGGAGGACGTAAAAATGAGAAAACCAACCGGTTATCTGGGCGTGCCCGCGACGGCCGTTTGGTGCACTTTTCTCCACGCGGAGACTTAGACGGTGAGATCCGTCCAGGAGATGTCGTCACAACCACGATCACTGCCGCAAAACCGTATTTCCTGATTGCTGATGGTGGAGTTAGCCAACATCGTCGAACTAAGGCCGGTGATATGTCGAGTGCAGGCAAGACCCCGAGCACCGCACCTGTTGGCGTAAGCCTGGGCTTGCCGACGGTGTCGACTCGCAGCAATTAACGCTGTCTAATAGCATCGAAAATATGACTACTTGGCCATCACAACAACCAGCGAGATCAAATTCTCGACCGGACGCGGAAAAATCTGCGGCGGTAGAAAAACGAGCAGCGCGCACTATGACTTTGGGTAAAGCTGTCTACCCACTGGGAGGCGCAGTTTTCGCGTATGTGGGGTTCTTGATTCTCCCGTATGCTGGTAATACTCGCGGCTATGAAATGTTGTTCGGTAGCAGTGACATAACTACTGTGATTGAACAAGTCTGGGCAGTGTTGTTAACCATAGGTATTGGGCTTGCGAGCACCTCTGTGCTGCTCACCAAATTCGCGCCCGCTGGGTTGGTCGGTTGGATGTGCGTAGCGGTTGCCTTGCCGTATTCTTTGTTCTCGTTGTGGGTGCGTCATACGGGCCCACACGGTGGTGAGAACGCGCCGCATTCCATCGGCATGTATGTTGGCATTCTCGGCGCGGTGCTTGCGTTTGGCGCGTATTGTGCGGTTGCTTTGAAAAAGAATCCGGAACAACGAGCTGCAGCACGCATGCGTGCGGATTCGACCACGGTTGATGAGGTTACTCGGTTAAAGCGCGTCTCCGGTATGACGGTGCAGCATACAGATTATGATTCCAACCCATTGTTTGTTGACGACAGGCGTCGTCGGGCAGGTTCGCGTGCTAGCGAGAACGATTAGTTGGCATCGAGCGATTTTTCCCAGGTGGAGCTGCAACTGAATTCGGAGGCTCCCAGGGCGCGATAAATAGCGCGCATCTGGTCGGGCTGCTCAGGGACCGAACCATAAATGCGTTGCACACTTGGCCAGTGTGCACGCGCAGCAGCGATTGCGTGACGTTTGACCAACTTTGCTAGGCCCTGATTCCGATTTTCGCGTGCAGTGACCGTTAGAGTCCATTCCGCTACCGAGGGATCAGAGCCATAGTGTCGGGCAATTTCTGTGAGTGCACAGATCTTTCCTGTGTGCTTGTCGACGATTCCGACCAGCAGGGTAGTACCACCGCGTGCCCGCAAGCGCTTAGCGGCTTGGGCCATCCGACTTGGGGTCCAGTGGATTGGCTCTAGTTCCAAGCCTCCGTTAGGGACATCGACCGAAGCTATGGTCAATAATTCGCGTATTTGCGAAGAATATTTTTCCGTAATTGCGAAATCTAGCCACGTGACAATTTCGTAGTTTAGTTCTCTGCTGCTTAGTCCTGTGCTGCTTGGTCCTCTGCTGTTTCGGGTGTCTGTAACGGGTTTTTGTTCCTGTTTCTCGACTGGAATAAATGCTTGGACATGCCCTAAATGCTGTTGATAACCGGCGTGTGTGATCGCGAAGTAAAACGGATCGGCGCTTGGTGGGTGGTTTGCTGGATAATGCAGCGTGATCTGTGCGCGAGTGCGGCCGAACTGGATAGCGATATCTTCGGCATAAGCGAGTAAACATTTTGCTACTGCTGTCGCTTTTTTACTAGCGCGCTCACCTGGTAAAGGAAGAAGGTCCAGGTCAAGTACACACTCGATTTCGGCGATGGTGGTATCTTCCAGCAAGGGCAAAGTGAGGTGAATAAAACCTGCAAAATTAGGCTCTCTGCCGGGCCAAGCATGCCCGCGAATTCCGGATTGTTGCGGGGGCTCGGTAGAGCTAATAAGAGGATAGGACAATTCTGAGACTTCACCCAGGGGTGCGTTTTCGCAGAGAGCGAACAGATAGGTCGCCGATTCCGCCGAACCCGCTAATTGGGAGACAACTCGTTCAGGTGCTGTTGAAGCTGCAGGGTCCTTTGCGGCATCTTGGGCTGCAACGTTAGCAGCAAGCACAAAATCCCGAATCTCATCGCTGGGGATGAATTGGCTCTCAGGAAGATTTTGCGCTTGCGGCGTGAAATCCGAAGGTTCTTGCCGAGACTGGATGGGAGTGGAAAATTGCGCGAGCTGCATGAGAATCTAGAAATTCCTTTATTGTTCAGGATTCTCTAGGCTCTGTTCAGCCATTCGAGTCCATTCGCGCCATTGTTCGGCCTGGTGGCGCAAGTTTTCGGCTTTGGCTTGTTTCCCGGCCTTCTGCGCTGCATCGGCTTGCGCAGTGAAATCATCGACTTTTGCTTGAAATTGGGCAATACGGGCTTGTGCTTCGGGGTCTGTGCGCTTCCATTCCGCATCCTCTGCTTCCGCTACCCGAGCCTCTATAGCGGCGATCTTGTCTTCGTATGTACGAACCTGATTGCGCGGGACGAAGCCAATCGCGTCCCATTTCTCTTGCAATTCTCGGAGTTTTTCTCGGGCGCTGGAAATACCTTTCGACGGATCAATTAGCTCGTCGTAGTGGGCAAGCAACGCATCTTTTTGCTCTGCATTTTGAGCAAATTCTTCGTCTTTGGCTGCTTGTTCGGCATCTCGTGCGCTGAAGAAGTGATCCTGGGCAGCGCGGAATCGGGTCCATAAGGCATCGTCAGCACCCCGTGGCGCGCGCCCAGAGGCTTTCCATTCGCGCATGAGATCCCGATAAGCTCCAGCCGTACGTGACCAATCTGTGGAGTTTTGTAAAGCCTCGGCTTTTTCTACCAATAATTCTTTGCTTTTTTGTGCTTGCGCGCGTTGTTTATCTAGATCTGCGAAGTGTGCACCTCTTCGCCGGTGGAATGCGTCTCGAGCTCGGGAAAAACGTTTCCACAATTCGTCATCGGTGGCTCTGTCGAGGCCTTTAATGGACTTCCATTCTTCCAGAATCGCACGCAACCGGTTACCTGCTGCTTTCCACTCTGTGGAGTTGTCTGCAATTTCTTCGGCTTCGGTTGCCAAACGGTCTTTGGCAATTTTGGCCTCGGTTGCACGGTGCTGCTGATCACGCTTGGCTTGCTCGGCGGCATCGTCGCAGCGTTTACTAATCTCGGCGAGCCGCTCGTCCAGGGCGGGTAGATTACCGATGACTGCAGCATCGTGGAGGGTTTCGCGTTGTGATTGTGCTGAACGGGCGATTGCTGCAGCATCATGCGGATGCGCGCGTAGACGAGTTTCCAGCACCTCAGCTTGGGTGGCTAATTCGTCGAACTTAGCCCCGTAGTGTGCTAGCCCTTCGTCCTTGCTGCCAGCTTGCCAATAGCCGACTACGCGCTCACTTCCAGCAAGAACACTGGTGAGGTAGACGGTTCCATCCGTGGAGATATAGCCATGGTCCTCCGGATTAGAGGTAATCGGCGCAGATACTGGCACCGGTGTCGGTGTGGAGGCAGACATGGAGGATGAGCGTGCGGAAGCGTGTGGCCGAGGCCCCGGTTTAGGAATAGATGCGGGGGTTGGGTTAGGGGTGTGCTGCTGTGTCATCGCTAATTGTCCTCGAAGTTTCGTGAACTTAAACAAGCCGGTGCTGTCTAGGCGTTGTTTATGTGCGGTCTGGGTTGTTCTGGTCTGTTAGGGGGTAGCAAGTTAGTACTTCTAATTTACCTGCCATACGCCTTTCTTCGTCGTTTCATACAATATCGTTCTTTCCCAAGGTACAACCGTTAGGCTAGATATCGTGAGTATGAATTCCGTATCTTCAGCTGAGTCGGCAGAAATCACCCCTGCAGAAAAGCATGCAGATGATTTACCGATATGCCATTCGACCCTGGCATTTCCTTTGTGCATCGTGCCGACCAGTCCTGCACTTGTTGCGCAATTAGCGCCAGCAGATACCGCTAGCGGCCGTATTCGCTACCGCGTTCGCGAAATATTGAGGATGCTTGTCGACACCACTCGCGAATCGGGCACACCTGTTACCGAGATTGTTTTAGTCGGCTCGCAAGATCCTCGTTGGCGCACCGAACATCGTGGTAATTTCCGCGCGTGGGGCGCACCGGAGATTCAGCTTGCCGACGGACACTATTTGGCGGAATTGGTCCTACGCTACCTGTGTAATGAACTGGAGCCTTTAATCACTGCTAGCTACGGTAGCCTGCAAGAATTCGCCGCTCACCAACACGAGTTAGGAACACTGGTGCTCATGGGGATAGACGGCAGTGCGGGCCTGAGCCAGAGCGCACCGTTGGCCGAACTACCGACCGCGTCGCACGCACATCAATGGTCGCAAGCATTGCTCGGTGGCAACACTAGCGGGCCTGGCTTCGCTACACATCCGAATAGCGAGCAGTTATCTCGCGCAGGGGTATGGGAACCAGAGCTTTGGCTGGAAATTGCACAGCTGAAAGCTGCAGGAGGAATCACGTCTTTGCATTTGCACGATCTCGACACGACCCACGGAGTGGCACGCTATATAGCAACCGGTTTAATCGAGCCTGCAGCTGTTTTCAATAGATTTTTCCAGCAGGAATTTTAATAGTTTTCACAAAGGGGTTTGCAGAGGATATGGCAAGCGCAAATAGAATTCATACCCCACGACCATTAGCAGTAGTGGGGCCCACTGGGGTGGGAAAATCAGATCTCGGACTCGCCTTGGCGCAGTATTTCGACGGGGAAGTTGTCAATGTTGATTCCATGCAGCTTTATCGTGGTATGGATATCGGCACCGCTAAACTGCACCCGATAGAACGTCAGGGAATTCCGCACCACCAACTCGACGTGCTTGCTGTCACCGATACCGCCTCCGTTGCGGCCTTTCAGCGTGCCGCAGTCGCGGATGTTAACGATACCCTGGACCGCGGGAAAACACCGATCATCGTCGGTGGATCTATGATGTATGCCCAAGCTTTGCTGGACCAGTGGGAATTCCCTCCCACCGAACCCGCCGTGCGTGAGAAATATTATGAGTTACAGGAAGAAATAGGTACTACAGCACTCCACCGCAAATTGCGGGAGGTAGACCCAGCTGCTGCTGCGGTGATCGAAGAAAACGACCCACGCCGCATCGTCCGTGCCTTGGAGGTCATCGAACTAACAGGGAAGCCGTTCCAAGCCAGCCAACCAGATAAAACCTCCGCTTATCGTTGGAACGCCACGGTTTTCGGCTTATATGTCGATTCACAATGCTACAACGAGCGCATCGCCACGCGTACGCGCAATATGTTTCAGCAAGGACTGGTAGAAGAAGTACGAGCACTGCAAGGACAAGGATTGGTGGCTGATTCCACCGCTGGCCGTGCCATTGGATACGCGCAAGTTTTAGCAATGCTGGACGGCGCGCTCACCGCAGAAGAAGCCGAAGAAAAAACACTGATTGCGACCCGACAATACGCCCGAAGGCAACGCTCATGGTTTCGTCGTGATAAGCGCATCGTCTGGCTCGATGCCGCAGCAGACCCGTACCGGCAAGCCATTAACTACCTGGACAATATTGGTAATTCGAGCACGACTACCGAAAATCCTCACAGTTCGTTGTCACCCCGGTAAACTTAAAACCTGTGAACTTCCAGATAGATTTTGCAAAAGGCCACGGAACCCACAATGATTTCGTCATCATTGACGATCCCAGCAATCAGAGAGACCTCACGGAGGAACAGATTCGGGCATTGTGTGACCGCACCGGTGGCATAGGCGCCGATGGCATCCTACGTGTTGTTCGCACCGAGCACGTAAAACCACACGTGCCGCAAGTATCTGAATCGAATGCCACTTGGTTCATGGACTACCGCAACGCCGATGGTTCTATAGCTGAGATGTGTGGCAATGGAACTCGAGTCTTTGCTCATTGGCTCTATCGTCAGGGCTACGAGACGGTGCCGCAATTCAGCATTGCTACTCGCGCCGGGGATAAAACCATCAAGGTTGCGGAAGCTGACGATTCGGGGCAGATACCGGATAGCCAGCAAGCAGTTATCAGCGTGGAAATGGGGCGGGCTGAAATCACAGGCTTGTCGACGGCTCATATTGGCCGGGAATCTTTTGCAGGAATTGCGGTCGATGTGGGGAACCCACACCTTGCGGTGGTAGTTCCAGGATGGAACTCGGAGGATATTGCTCGTCTCCAGCTGCAGACGCCGCGTATTGATGAGGATTTCTTCCCGGCAGGAGTCAATGTGGAGATCGCGACTCCACTAGTGGATGGCACAACGCATATGCGCGTTTTTGAACGTGGGGTTGGTGAAACAAAATCCTGCGGAACTGGAACTGTAGCAACAGCTTGTGCAGTCCTTGCGGATGCTGGCAAGCAAGAAGGCACGGTCACCGTCGTCGTACCGGGGGGAACTGTAACTGTCGAAATCCGTGAGGATGGTGCAACGCTGACAGGCCCATCGCGCATCGTTGCCCAAGGTACCTTCCACATTGAACTGGCAGACCAGTAACAGTTTTTGCAACTACGGATTCTGTCCCTCGGATCGGAGTAGCTACCGTTAGTTGCTTCTCGTGGAGCCGGGCCCTTTGCGCTGGGCGGCACGACGCGCGGCGAACCAATGTTCCCGGAGGTTGGACACTCGTTCGTCCGAAATTTTTAATAGTCTTTCAAGCTGGTTTACTCCCAAGCGGGGGTTAGCTAGATGCGCATGCATGCGGTTGCGATAGCGCTGTGCAGTGGAATATTCGTAGTGAAAACGTTCGATCTCTGGCTCATCGCTGTCGCTATTTAACAGTTCTGGGCGGTGAATAGTTCGGTCAGCCAGAGAATCCGGTTCTTGGGAGTAAGCGAACTCGTCGTATTCGGCGATCACATCGTCTAATTCGTCGAGTGAAAGCTTTATCGAGGCACGTAGTGCTTGTACCTCATTTGAGGAAGGCCGCGAAGAAACGTAGTACCAGGCTAAGACGCCGATTACCAACACCAGGATGATTCCGGCGGCTTTCAACCACCACCACACCAGGAAGCTCGCCAACAATGCGACAATGATGATGCCGATGCGTTGGCGAGAATAACCGCCGGGGGTAGTTGAAGACATAACCTAACCTAAAAAACTAGCGTGACATACAAAGCTGCTGCTTGATAGTCGATCGTTGGTATACCTCGGGTCCGCTTACCAGCCTATATCTACTACAATGTTTGTGCTTGTGCCTGGGGTACTAGTGTCCGCCGCAGCCACAGCCGCCGGAACCGCAGCCACAGCCGCCAGATCCACAACCGCCGCTAGGGGCAAGGATTGCAGCGGTCAACGTACCATTACCGTGTACAATCTGCCCCTTTTCTGGAACTGTTGCTAATGCATCGGTGGCGATGCAAACGTCCAGTGGGAACTGGGCATCCAATACGAGATGATGAAATTCCTGTCCGGTCAGCTGGTTGCGCAACGTAGTGGACTGGATTACTTGACCGGAAAAAGTCGTGGCGGCATCTGGGGTTTGTGCTCCAGAACCAGACTCGATAATCGCAGCACCACGAGAACTGACAGAACCAAGCTGTCCGTCCGGGTTGCGCTGTTGCCATGTGGCGGCATCGGAAATGACTTCGACGTCGTCGGCAAGCACCGCCATGGTGACTTGCTGCCATGGCTGCGCAGGTTCATCGGCAAGCAATGGCCCCTGTGCTAGGTGTGCAGTCACGGTTGCTACGGGCGTTCCTTGCGGATCAATAATTTCGCACAGGCTGAGCACGTCGTTGATCATTTCGACGTGAGCATAAGTCTGGCTTAACGAATTGAAACCAACGAAAGTAGAAAATGGCTCTACAGCCAGAATGTTTAGCTGTGCGCCGGAAGAGTCGTTGAATTGCACCAACTGGCCACCGCGGACTTCTCCGGTGACCATGAGCTGGTTGGTGGCGATGGCTGCTTCAACGGCATCCTGCCAGTTATCGAAGTGCATGCCGATCGCGGATAAGTTGGTTTGTTTCGTCGCCGTCATAGCGCCCCAGTGTAGCGAATACCGGAAAAGCTGCGAAACCTCGATTTATAGCGATGTGGCTGGCATAATGGGAAACAAGATGACAAAGAATTTTTCACATAGCTTTTCTGCTGGCTCTAAAAATATTGACGCCAAGCATAACTCCTCTAAATCCTCTAACGCTGCGCATGATGAACTCCTCGAAGCAGCATTCAAAGATAATGAAGCACAGGATTCTTTCGCAATCACTGACGCGCAAGATGCTTTGAGTGAAATTGCGGCTGGGAAATCTGAGGCCATTCGTAGTGACCTGGTCTCTGGAGATAATTCTAGAGATAGTGCGCCGACTACCGGAGATATGGATTTGGCGGAACGAAACGCATTCCGTCGCGTCACTCGGGATACCACTATTCGCACGGAGGACACCACTGATGGCTATGAAGTCGAATATCGAAAGCTTCGTCTCGAGCAAGTAATCCTCGTTGGTGTATGGACAGAAGGAACTGTCGCCGAATTGGAGGCGACACTAGAAGAACTAGCTGCTTTGGCTGAGACCGCCGGCGCTGAGGTACTCGAAATCTTGTACCAAAAGCGTGATTCGCCTGACTCTGGGACATTCATTGGCTCGGGTAAGGTACAACAGTTGAAATCACTGGTTCAGGAATATGGTGCGGACACCGTTATCTGTGACGGCGAGCTTAACCCAGGTCAGCTCACGGCTTTGGAACGCGAGCTTGATACCAAGGTTATTGACCGAACGATGCTGATTTTGGACATTTTTGCCCAGCATGCGAAGTCCAAGGAAGGCAAAGCCCAAGTCTCGCTCGCACAACTTGAATACCTTTACACACACACCCGCGGTTGGGGTGGCAGCCTGTCCCGCCAGGCTGGTGGTCGTGCCGGTTCTAATGGCGGTGTGGGCTTGCGTGGTCCGGGTGAAACTAAGATTGAGACAGACCGTCGCCGGATTCGCGCAGAAATGGCGCGATTGCGTAAGTCATTAGCCGGGATGAAAACCGCCCGGGAGGTTAAGCGTGCTCGTCGGCAAGGTTCTTTGGTGCCACAAATCGCGATTGCTGGCTATACGAACGCCGGAAAGTCCTCTTTGATTAACGCGATGACTGATGCCGGCGTACTTGTCGAAGATGCATTGTTTGCGACTCTTGATCCGACGACCCGGAAAGCTCAGCTTGGCGACGGTCGCAGCGTCGTTTTCACCGACACCGTCGGTTTCGTGCGCCACCTACCGACGCAACTTGTGGAAGCGTTCAAATCGACGTTGGAAGAAGTGCTTGCGGCCGATGTGATGCTGCACGTGGTCGATGCTGCAGATCCATTCCCGTTGAAACAAATTACAGCTGTGAACAAGGTCATCAGCGATATTGTCGAAGAAACCGGCCAGCAGGCTCCTCCGGAAATTATTGTGATGAACAAGATTGATGCTGCAGATCCACTAGTGCTAGCCGAGATGCGTCATGTGCTGGAAAGAGACAACGTTGTGTATGTCTCTGCGAAAACGGGGGAAGGGATTGCTGAGCTTTCTGGTAGAGTGGAGCTATTTTTGAATTCGCTGGATACCCGGATGCTGCTGGAAATTCCATACACCCGAGGTGACCTTGTTTCTCGTGTTCACGAGTACGGTACGGTCCACAGCGAAAGCTACAATGCAGAAGGCACGGTAATCGATGTCCGTCTACCAGCGGTGATGGCGAAAGAACTTGCAGAATTCGAATCCGATTACCAAACCAGCTAAGTCGCCGACAATAATGACTAACCGTGACTACTTCGATGGGCTGGACGCTACACGGTGACGGTAAGAAGATAAACAAGGGCGCAGTTGTTGCGCCTGAGGAACGGCTCTCGTGGCCCCGGACAATAGGCATTGGCATTCAGCATGTCTTTGCGATGTTTGGGGCGACTTTGTTGGTTCCGACTCTGACAGGCTTCCCGGTCAACACCACACTGTTGTTTTCTGGTTTGGGCACGATGCTGTTCTTGCTTATTACCCGCAACCGGTTGCCGTCGTATCTTGGCTCCTCGTTCGCTTTCATCGCACCGCTGATTGCCTCACAGCAGCACGGTATCGGCGCGCAGCTGGGCGGAATTTTTGTTACCGGCATCGTGCTTATGTTGGTGGGGCTGCTAGTGAAAATTGCCGGCCGTTCAGTGATTGATGCTGTGTTACCTCCTGCGGTGACTGGTGCGATTGTGGCTTTGATCGGACTTAATCTAGCGCCGACTGCGACAGAAAATTTCCAAGTTCAACCACTGGTTGCTGGTATTACTCTGGGCGCGATTGTACTCGCTACGGTGGCTGGACGCGGTATGATCAGCAGATTGAGCATCCTCATTGGAGTGGTTGCAGGGTGGATTTTTGCCGTTATCACCGGGGAAGTTGATGCCGAAGCTGCACAGGCGATTGAAAATGCACCGTGGGTCGGAATTCCGGAATTCCATACACCAGAATTTCAGCTCTCGGTCGTGCTAACCACGCTGCCGGTGTTGGTGGTGCTGATCGCAGAAAACGTGGGCCACGTGAAGGCTGTGTCTGCGATGACAGGTCGCAATGTTGACCACCTGGCTGGAGACGCCTTACTCGCTGATGGGTTAGCTACTACTTTGGCCGGTGGTGCAGGTGGTTCAGGCACAACCACTTATGCAGAAAATATTGGAGTCATGGCTGCGACCAAGGTCTACTCGACTGCTGCATATTGGGTAGCAGCATTGGGAGCGGTTGCGCTAGCATTTATCCCGAAATTTGGGGCTTTGATCTTCAGTATCCCGGTGGGAGTGCTGGGAGGCGCCACGCTGTTACTCTACGGCTTGATTGGCATGTTGGGTGTACGCATCTGGATGGACAATAAGGTCAACTTCAACAACCCGGTGAACCTGACTGCTGCTGCGATTGCCTTGGTTGCGGGGATCGGTAATTTAACGCTGTCTGTTGGCCCAATCGAGCTAGAAGGTATCGCCTGGGGGTCAGTAGGAATCATGGTGCTGTATCCGATTATGCGTTATCTATATGGGCGAATCGGAGAGGGGCAGGCCTAACGCAACTCAAGTCGTCATGCGACAGGGCTACGTTAACGTTGGACGACGATGACGTTCACACCCTGTTTCTTTACAGCAGTAACGAGAGAATCTGGTGCCGCAGAGTCAGTGATCAACACATCGATATCTCGGATGGTTGCGAAACTAACCAGGTAATCTCGACCAAGCTTGCTGGAATCGCAAAGCACTACGACCTTTTCAGCGTTCGTCATAAATGCGGTTTTGATAGCCGCTTCTTGGGTGTCTGCAGTGGATAATCCATGTTCCACAGTCAGGGCATCTGTACCGATGAAAGCGACGCTGGCTCTTTGTAAAGCTAAATAGCGCAAAGCGGTGGGACCGACGATGGATTGGGTCATACCGCGCACGGTTCCGCCTAGTAGTTGGACATTATCGAGACCGTAGGAAGCAAGGCTCAAGGCGCCCGGCAAACTGTTGATGACGATATTGAGGTCGGCTGCGCGTTCCGTTTGCCCTAAAAATTCCGCCAGTGAATTATTGGTGGTTCCAGCCCCGATAAAAATTGTGCCGGATTTCGGAACAAAGTCTAAGGCTGCCGTTGCGATAGCGAGCTTCGCTTCTGTGGCCGAACGATTTCGATCGGCCAATGGCACCTCTGAGGTCTGATAGCTGTGCGCTGCACGTGCGCCGCCGCGTACACGCTGAACGGCTCCAATTGCATCGAGAGCCGCAAGATCCCGACGAATTGTCTCCGAGGTTACTGCGAAGCGCTCGGCAAGAGACCCAACTTTGACCCAACCATCGACTGCCGCCAGGGAAGCAATATGACGGCGTCGTTCCTCGGCGTACATGTTTGTATAGTGTCCTTTCTGCTGAGCCGGAGTGGGCCAATCTCGGGTTAAAGTTTGCGCATCACAGAAACAACCTTGCCCATTATTTCGGCTTCATCACCGGGAATAGGGCTAAATGCGTCGTTGTGGGGTAGTAGCCAAATTCCGGACGAATCGCGGTGAAATTCTTTGACAGTGGCTTCGTCACCGTCTAATAGCGCGGCAACGAATTCGCCGACTTCGGCCACTTTTTGTGAGCGTACAACCACCCAGTCGCCGTCTAAGATCCCAGCGTCTTTCATGGACTCACCAACGACTTGCAACATGAAGAGATCTCCGCCACCGACGATTTCTTTCGGCATGGGGTAATACGAGTCGATATTCTCTTCTGCGGTAATAGGAGTACCGGCAGCGATACGTCCTAATACGGGGACGTAGCAATAACCAGAAGCATCTGTTGGTGCTTGTGACCCGCTATTAACGTTGCGTTCTGCGTTATTTGTGCGCCTACCTGGTTTTTTCGTCTCTGGCATATTGCGCACGATCATGGCGCGCGGTTTGTTTGGGTCGCGCTGTAAAAAGCCTTTTTCTTCCAGCTGTTTTAACTGGTATGCCACAGATGATGTGGATTGCAGGCCGGCGGTATCACCAATTTCCCGAATGCTCGGAGGGTATCCACGCAGCATGACAGCATCACGGATAACTTCTAGGATGCGGCGTTGTCGGTCGGAGAGTTGTTCGAAGGTAGGTTTCGGTGCTGATGAAGTGCGTGGGCGCGGCATGCATAACTCCTTAAATTCTCGTCAACGATCGTCCAATATGAACAACCTTAATGCTGTAGTTCACATTTTGGATATTGAATGTAGATGGAAAATTGCTTCCGTGTGGTGAATCCGAGTCTAATCGAAGTACTAATCGAACACAATTACTAGTTTTTGTAGGGGTGGTGTGAGACTCACTTTATAGGATTCAGTGTAAGCCGATTGAACGGCTAGGCAATAGTCGGTCGGTGGTGAGCTGGTATTCGGTAGCTAGCCGAAGTTACTAGTCCAATTCATCGCATGAGTTCAGAAGGAGCGTGGACTGTCGTCATGATTCGCATAGACCGGGGTACGTCCCCGCGCGTGGTTGTGGTTTCTAATCATAGACCTAATAATGTTGTTTCCCCTGTTGCGCAGTGGGAGCCCCAGCAATGCACGAATGAGCATCCCCGTGAAATGATTTACACCTTGCAGCCAATTTCGCTGGTTCCGGATGATCTGGAGCAAGGTAGTCTACAGCTGTCTCGGGCGGCACAGCCGCGATCTTCGGTTGGTATAGCACCGTATTTGATGGGAGTAGTGCTAGGGCTGATTATGGCCCTGGGAGTTTTCGTTGGTGCAGCTTAAATGCCTAAGATCGTTAGTGATTGCTATTAACCGTTCGGTTGTCTTAGTGAATCTGTTGAAGGCTTACGCTACAAGGAGGATGACTAGGCTGTGTACTGCCCATTCTGTCACCATGAACAGTCCAGAGTCGTAGATTCGCGCCTAGTCGATGCCGGTGTTGCCATACGCCGACGTCGGGAATGTACCGAATGTCAAGGGCGTTTTACGACTGTAGAAAAATCAGTATTGCTGGTGACAAAGAGAAATGGGTTGACCGAGCCGTTTTCGCGCGACAAGCTCATCCGCGGTGTCCACCGCGCCTGCCAAGGGCGGCCTGTTACCGAAGATTCTTTGAAACGACTGGCACAGCAGGTTGAAGAAACTGTTCGTGGGCACGGCAGCTCTCAGGTTGATGCAAACGCTATCGGTCTGGCTATCTTGGAACCCCTTCGTGAACTCGACGAAGTGGCTTATTTGCGTTTTGCCTCGGTCTATAAATCGTTCGACAGCGCACAGGATTTCGAATCAGAAATCCGGTTGATGCGCCGCCGTGAACGCGAAGACTAATTACATTCGGTCTACGTAACAGCAGTGCAACGCTGTTACTTTTGTGATTTAGTTGGAGAATTTTTACCGACGGCATCGATAGCTTTGTGGATCCGTCGCGCAGAAACAGGATGTGCAGTTCCCAAGCGCTGTGCGAATAAGCTCACTCGTAGTTCTTCGATCATCCACCGAATTTTTGCCACAGCCGAAGATCTTTCCGCTCCGGAAGGAAGTCGGCGTAGGCGATTTTCTAAATAAGCGTGGCAGTCATCGATAATGTCTTGGCGTTCTCCATCCTTGTCTGGGGCAGTTGTCATGTCAGATAAACGAATTTCTATCGCTCGCAAATACCGAGGCAGATGACGTAGCTGTTGTATTCCGTGGGTGCTGATAGCTTGCTTGGGGAATAAGAAATCCAATTGACCTCTCATATCATCAATCGCTGGACCTTCCCAGTTGCTTAGCTCGTCGGCGAGTGCAGAATACCGCACCAATCCGGGTGCCAATGTGACGACGGCTTGACGTACTTCGCGTGGGAGTTTTCCTCCGATAGCGGCTTTCAGTTTCTCGAATTCATCGGGGCTCCGTACTGGCCCTCCTTCTGCTATCAGTAAATCGCGCAATGCTGCAATGCGGGCATCAGCGACCAACCCGTCGGCACCGCCGTGAGGGCAGTGTTCGACAGCGACTCGTTGTTGCAGCGGTAGACCATTAACCATTTTCTGGGTATTCACGCTCAAACTTCGCAATAACAATGTCAGCGTGGCGGTCATCATCGCAGTATCTGCAGCTGCGCGAGTTGGGTAGTACTGAACTGATAGCCCTTGTTCGTTGATCGTGAGCGCGGGATAGGCCGTGACCAAATGATTATCGACTTCGTGCTCGATCTGCTCGGGGATGGTGCCCAAGTTTTCTTTAGTCCAAGCAGAGACGTATGTGCGCTGGGTAGTGTGCATACGGGGTCTAGCATCTGTTTGCGATGAATTTTGCGATTGCTGGACCCTGTTTTCCATTTTTTTGGTAATTGAAGCGCTAATTTTGCCTGCTTGGCGCTGTTGCAGAGCACTGAGATCTTTATCGTCATCGATAATTTTCCCGCGCTTATCGATAGCAGCAAAAGTCATGTGTAGATGCGGAGGCAGTTTCTCCGGTGAAAAATCGCTGGCATTAATGCCACGTGCACCTATTTGGTGGAAAGCTTCCGCAACCTGCTGCAGTAAATCTGTTTCGTAAGGCAGTAAATGATCTATGGCTTGTGCGGCGAAATCTGGTGCTGGAACCAAGCTGCGGCGTAATGCTTTAGGCAAACTCCGAATCAGCTCTGTCACTAGCTCTTCGCGTAGCCCAGGAACCAACCACTCGAATGGTTCTGGATCTACGTTGGCCAACATGGGCACCGGGATATTTACCGTTATGCCATCACGGCGGTGGCCTGGTTCAAATAAATACGTCAGCTCTAGGTCTAATCCACCGTGCCGCCAATGATTTGGGAAATCTTGTTCAGTGACAGCACTCGCCCCGTCAGTGAGCAGCTTGTCGGGATCAAAATCCAGCAAGTTCGGTTGTTTTCTGCGTGCTTTTTTCCACCAGCCATCGAAAGCTTTCGAATGGGTCACAGAATTTGGAATTCGCTGGTCGTAGAATTCGAAGAGGGTATCCTCATCAACGATGATGCCTCGTCTACGGGCTTTTTCTTCATATTCGCCTGCAGTAGAAAGCTTCTCTAGGTTTTGATGAAAAAACTTATGTGAAGTCTTCCACTCGCCAGCAATGAGTGCATGCTGAATAAACATTGCCCGGGCGGCTTCTGGATCGACACGATGATAAGAAATCGTTCGATCAGCGACGATAGGAACTCCATAAAGTGTGGAACGTTGGGTTGCCACCGCAGCTCCGCGTTTATAGGACCAGCTCGGGTCTGAGTACTGGTGTTTGAGTAATGAGCGGGCAGCGGTTTCCACCCAGGAGGGCTCAATAGCAGCCACACCACGTGCGAAAAGTTTCGAGGTTTCCACAAGCTCGGATGCCATCAGCAATTCTGGAGGCTTTTTTGCCACTCCAGACCCCGGGAAAATCATAAAACGGGTCCCGCGCGCACCTTGGAATTCCGCAGAATCACTCACGCGCGATCCGATATTCGACAGCAAGCCTGTGAGGAGCGCGCGGTGTATCGCGGATGAGTCGCCGGAGAATTTTCCATCGGTGATCGAGATGCCACCGTGTTGTTTATCCTTGTTGTTTGAGATCGTCCACTTCATATCCAGGGCGATGTCTTGGAGCTGACGGACCAAATCGAACCACTCCCGGATTCGCATGAAATGTAAGAATTCTTCTTTCATGCGTTTCCGAAATTGATTGCCGGACAATTCCGCGCGTTGTTCAGTGATATAACCCCACAATGACAACAAGCCCAAAAAATCACTGGAGCGAGAGCGGAAACGTGCATGGGCTTGGTCCGCTTGTTGCTGCTGTTCAAGAGGGCGTTCACGGACATCTTGCAGCGTCATGGCCGCAACGATAACGATGACGGGTTGCAGACATTCTAGGCGTTCAGCTTCTACCAACATACGGGCCAAGCGCGGGTCAACCGGAATTCGTGCGAGTTGTTTGCCGATTTTGGTTAGTTGTGGTGCAGAATCGGAGTTTGCGGTCGAATCAATTGCGTCCAGTTCACTTAGCAGAACTAACCCATCGCGGACTGCTTTATGTTCCGGCGATTGCACAAACGGAAAATCCGCAACTGCTCCGAGCCGGAGCGCGGACATTTGCAAAATGACGCTCGCTAGGTTGGTCCGCAGAATTGCCGGGTCAGTAAATTCTGGGCGAGAAAAGAAATCCTCTTCAGAGTACAAACGAATCGCGATACCATCTGCGATGCGTCCGCAACGGCCAGCGCGCTGGTTGGCGCTGGCTTGTGAGATAGGTTCAATCGGTAAACGTTGAACTTTTGTCCGCGTCGAATATCGGGAAATACGTGCCGTTCCAGTATCGATTACATAATGGATCCCGGGCACTGTCAGTGAGGTTTCAGCGATGTTCGTGGCCAAGACAATCCGCCGTTTCGAATGAGGTGCGAACACTCGGTGCTGTTCTTGGTTCGACAAACGACCAAACAATGGGACAATTTCGACACCGCGAAAGCGCTTTTTCTCGAGTGTTTCTTGGGCATCGCGAATTTCACGTTCACCAGGGAAAAAGCACAAAATATCGCCGCTTCCTTCGGCTAGTAGCTGTTCTGCCGCAGTACACAAACCATCTAGGGGATCGATGGCTACAGTCTTGCCGTCAACCTCAATCTCGAGTGGTTGATAGCGAACCTCAACCGGGTAAGTACGGCCGGACACTTCAATCACAGGCGCGGGCTTGTGCGTCTTCGGATCGCGGAAATGCTCGGCGAAGCTCTGCGGGTCAATTGTCGCCGAGGTAATAATGACCTTGAGGTCTGGTCGTTTAGGCAGTAGACGCTTGAGATACCCTAGTAGAAAATCGATATTTAAACTGCGTTCATGAGCCTCGTCGATAATGATGGTGTCGTAAGCATAAAGGTACGGATCTCGTTGCAATTCTGCCAGCAGAATGCCGTCAGTCATCAGCTTGACTGCCGCATTTTTGCCTACGCGGTCATCGAAGCGAATGGCGTAGCCAACCGATTGTCCAATCTTTTGGTTCAGTTCATCACTAATGCGCTCAGCAACGGTTCGTGCTGCAAGCCGACGTGGCTGAGTATGTCCAATCAACCCATAGCGGCCACGTCCGAGTTGCAAACAAATTTTGGGGATTTGCGTAGTTTTTCCCGAACCGGTCTCACCAGCAATGACGACGACTTGATTTTCAGTGATTGCTTCGGCAATTTCGTCGACGCTCTGGCTCACCGGCAAAGTACCGGGAAAATCAATGGTGGGAATGTGTTGTTCAATAGCCGGAATGATTGCCGCAGCTTTGTCGAGATCGTCGGAAATAGCGTTTAAGGCTTTCGCGGTTTTGGCTTTCGATAATCTACGGCGGAAGCGTTGCTGGTCTGCGTAACGTAACTGCTCAAGACGCTGGTAGAGCTCGTGCTTGCTTGGAACAGTGTCAGTTTGGTTTTGGCATTTTGAGTTTGTGAAAGAGGAATTCATAAGAGGGTTTATAGAAGGCGAAGAACGCTGGTGATCCACATTTTTATGGCTTTGGTTTGGTTGTTCGGAGTCATTCATAACGATAGTGCTAGTTTAGCGGTCGTGAGTCTGGCTAACCTAAATCCGATGAGAAACTCGGTATCATGGATACCGGAAATGAGTTTCGATTGGATGAGCAGCGAGATTAGGGAGTGCTATGACTAACCCCCCACGCGGACATAATGCAGACGACAATTCTAATAGCAAAGAAAACCCAGATGGTGGCGGTTCACAGCAACAACCGTTTTACCCACCAAGCAACCACCCGGAAGACCGTCCTGAATTCGGCTACCAGGGGTCTGAGCAAGCAGCGTATGGTGCTTATAGCAATCCTGGGGAAAGCTCTGCTCAACACAACGGGCAAGTGTCTGCGCAACAAGAACCAGGAAAAATCAACATTCTTGAAGCCATTTCTTGGGGATTTGCTACGACCTTTAGAAATGCGAAGTTGTGGATTGTTTTAGGTCTGATTGTGTTTATCGGGATTATTGCAGCAGTGGCTGCGCAGATCGCAGTCATAGCGTCAATTGCTGATCCGGGAACGCTTGAAGAAACCGGGGGAGAGCTGTTTTCGGGGACAGTTTCTGATGTAATCACGCTTGGCATCATCCTGATCACCTTGGTTCTCACCCCATATTTTTATCGGTTGGCAATCTTTCAAGTAGATGATGCAAATACCGGGTGGGGGTATTTGTGGAAAGACACCCCGTTGCTTCGGGCTATTGGCGTAATGTTAGCCGTCTCGATTGTGAGCGGAATTCTTTATTTTATCGCAGTCTCCCCATTAGGACGAGCTTTCAGCGATGGAGCACCAGAAAGCAACAGTTTTAGCGCTTCCGGCATCGCCATGATGCTTATTGGAGCCGTCGCGATGGTTGCGTGGTCGGTGTTGAGCATGTTTATGAGCTGGGCAGCAGTCAGCGGGCAGTTCGGTTTTGGAGCAAGTATGAAAACCGGCTGGGGGATCGGCTGGACTAATTTTGCCAAGTTATTGTTGTTTGCGATCGTCGCTAATCTGGTAGTGACTGTCGCTTTGCTGATTAGCTTTGGTTTGGTCTTAATTGTTGTTGTTCCCGCATGGTCGCTTGTGACGGCTCACATGTTCCGCCAGGCGGTACCTAGCACCGCATAGCCGACCTGCAGCTTAGGAAGAGCGAGTTTGTAGATCGCGGGCACGCTCGACCGCTTGGTGAAATGCTTTTTCTAGCACATCGCCGAGTGCAGCAAAATCGTCGCCACGTGAGCTGGAAGCGCGGTAAACCAACCCAATACGTCGGTCAGCTTGTACCGCGCTAGCAAAATGCGATACAGACAATCCCGGTTTACGGCATTCTGCATCAAGTGCAGACTCCGGAACCAGGGTTGCTCCGAAGTGCGCGACTACTAGTTGCATGATTGTGGTTAGTGAGGCAGCGCGTGTAACCCACGAATTTTGTGATTGTGGTTGGCGGTCAATAAGTCGGCATAGTTCCAAAATTTGGTCCCGGAGACAATGGCCGTCGTCAAGCAATAACAACTCAACTGAATGCAACGCGTCGAGTGTAAGGTCGGAACGGTCAGCAAGTTCATGCTGGTCGTGGATAACTAAAGCCATATTTTCTGTATATAATGGCCGCTCCACGAACGCAGGGACATTGGTGGGGAGTGCTAGCATTGCAACATCAATTTGCCCGTCGCGCAGCTGCTGTAACAAATGGGCAGTTTGCTCTTCGACGATATGTAGTGTCAGGTTCGGGTATTCAGCTGCCGTTGCCCGCAGGACATCCGGCAAAATATACGGTGCCACGGTCGGTATGATGCCTAACGTTAGCGGGCCTTCCAATGTTCCCGCAGATCCACGCGATTCTGTAACGAACAGCTCCGCAGCTTGCAGCGTAGCCAAAGCGTAAGGCAGTAACCGTTTGCCTGCTGCAGTAACAATCACCTTGCGCGTAGATCGCTCAATAAGCTGGACGCCTAGCCCCTGCTCTAAAGTAACTAGTGCTTGCGAAAGTGAGGGTTGGGAGATGCCCAACTTAGTTGCGGCGGTACCAAAATGCCGATTCTCGGCGACAGTCGCAAATGTGCGTAGTTGTGACAGTGTCGGACTAAACTCCTTATTAGGCATAGTTATGATTTTATCGAAAATTTTAGTGTGGGGCTATCAACGGTGAGCAGAGACTAGTGGCCACCGGAAATCAGTAGGAATAAGGTTGCGCAGAACCACGGTATGACCATGGCATGACTGTGCTGGCAATGCCAGCCGTGGACAGTGGCGAAATAGCATGCATTCTTCCTGCAGCATTCGTTAGCGCTCGATACGCAGATCCCTAAGCCTAACTTCACCAGCATCGTCACTGGCGTCTAAGTCGACGGTAGCAACGAACTGGAAGTCATTATTTCCTTCTGGATCTCTAATGATCTGTCGGACGGGCCAGAGGCGCGAGCGTGCAGAGGCATCGAGGTGAAAATATTCCGGGCCGCGTGCTTCGGGGCCAGTATCAAGATCGGTGTATTGCTCAAAATAATCATCCAAAGCATCGCTGATATCTGGATAATTCTCCAGGTAATCAAGCAACTGTTCGAGACGCTCTTCTCGTTCTAGGGCAAAAAGTTGCACTAGACGGAACATATAGTTGCGTACCATGATCTTCAAAGCGCGTGGGTTCGCGCTTAGTGCGCTAGGATCCTCTACACCGAATGCCAGCTCGCGGTCGACTCGTTCTTGCGAGACCGGTGCATCTTCGTCGGTCATGGTTGCCCACTCGTCGACAAGCGAAGAATCCACTTGTTGAATCAGCTCTCCGAGCCAAACGATGATATCCGAAAGCTCATCAGTCTTGGCCTCGGCAGGGACAGAATGGTTCAACGTGCGCCAAGCATCGGTAAGATACCTCAGTACGACCCCTTCGGACCTGGCCAGTCCATAGGTTGCGATCAAATCCGAAAAGGTCATGGAGTTTTCCAACATATCGCGCACGACCGACTTTGGCGAGATGTCAAATTCTCTGGCCCAGGGGTGTCCCTGGCAATAAGTCTCAAAAGCTGCGTCTAATTCTTCACGACATGGCATTGGCCAGTTGATTTCCTCAACGATTTTCATTCGTTCCGTGTAATCAACGCCTTCAGCTTTGAGTGCATTGATTTCTTCGCCCCGCGCGAACGATTGCTGCGCCTGGAGAAGTTGGCGAGGATCATCCAAGATGGCTTCAAAAGTGGAAATCACGTCTAATGTGTAAGTGGGAGAGTCCGGGTTCCATAAACCAACCGCCGCCAGAGCAAATGGAGCCAAAGGTTGGTTTAGCGCGAAATCACGCTGTAATTCTTCAGTCAGGTGGTAGCGTCGGCCCTGTGAATCCGTTCCCGTCTCGTTGGCGGGCTTGTCCACGATACCCGCATTTCGTAAACCACGGAATAGGGAAGTCGCGGCCAAAATTGACTGATTTTGTTGTGCTCGGGTGTCGTGGTTGGAACGAATCAGATGCTTCATGTGCGCATAGACATCTCCAGGACGGGCGATCACATTGAGCAACATAGAATTGCTCATCTGGAACTGGCTGCTGAGCGATTCCGGCTCGGAGTTGATGAGCCGCTCATAAGTCTTTTCTGACCAAGAGACTTCGCCATCACGTGGAGCTTTCTTTTTAAGCTTCTTTAAGCGCTTTGGATCATCGCCGGCTTTGCGACGCATCTTTGCGTTCTCAATTTCGAACTCGGGCGCCAGTACGACGACGGTGCCTTCCGTGTCGTAGCCAGCACGACCCGCACGGCCGGCAATTTGGTGGAATTCACGGGATTTGACGATGCGTTCTCGTCGCCCATCGAATTTTGCGAGGCCAGTCAACAGAACCGTACGGATCGGGACATTAATGCCCACTCCGAGGGTATCTGTTCCACAAATGACCTTCAGCAATCCAGTTTGCGCTAGCTTCTCTACCAGTCGCCGGTATTTGGGCAGCATTCCTGCATGGTGCAAACCGATACCACGGCGAATCATCTTCGACAGTTGCTTGCCGAAAGTGGTGCTGAAGCGGAAATCACCAATCTCCTCGACCATTCGCTGTTTTTCTTCGGAATTTAAAAAAGAGGTTGCGGTTAGTGATTGAGCCTGTTCAGTGGCTTTGCGCTGCGAGAAATGCACGACATAAATGGGGGCCTTGTGGTTGTCCACAAGGGTATCGATCATTTCCTCGACAGCAATGAATTCATAGCTGAATGCTAAGGGGACCGGGCGGGTGGTACCCGTTACTAGGGTAGTTGTTCGACCAGTGCGTTGAGTGAGGTCTTCACGCAGCCAGCTGACGTCGCCGAGAGTCGCCGACATTAGAACAAATTGCGCTTGGGGCAACTCGAGTAGGGGAACTTGCCAGGCCCAACCGCGGTCTGGTTCCGAATAGAAGTGGAATTCGTCCATCACGACTTGGTCGATTCTGGCGTCTTTGCCGTCACGCAAAGCGATATTAGCCACAATTTCCGCAGTAGCAGCGATGATAGGAGCATTGCCGTTAACCGTGGCATCGCCGGTCATCATCCCCACGTTTTCCGGGCCGAAGACGTCACAAAGCGCAAAGAATTTTTCGCTTACTAGGGCTTTGATCGGGGCAGTGTAAAACGAACGTTTACCTTCCGCGAGACAGAAGAATTGTGCAGCAGTTGCCACCATAGTCTTTCCGGAACCGGTTGGCGTCGACAGAATGACGTTGTCCCCGGCTAAAGCAGCGAGACTAGCTTCTTCTTGTGCGGGATAAAGGGATATGCCTTTATCCTTTGTCCAGCGAAGAAATGACTCCCAGATGGATTCCTCAAGCAATGAGGAGGGAACTTCTGACAGATCAGGCACTACGTCGTTAAGATTCACATCCACCACCGTAGTCGATCAATGAAAGCTACTCTTCTTCGTCTGCTTCTCCATGCTCAGTACCGTCGAGGGAATTTAAGAACTGTTCGAACGATGCTCCGATCTCATCACCAGTCGGCATATTTTGCTCACCTGGCAAGATAGCTTGAGGATTCTTTTCTCGGTAACGTTCTAAACCCTCATCGAATTGTTCTTCTAACCCAGCTACTAGGGATTGCACCTCATCGGCTTGATAAATCTGTTCTTCTAGCTGTTGACTGGTGCGCTGGATGTCGTGCTCCAAGCTCCCCAGCGGCAAATCCAAATTGCTAGCGTTAGCGACTGAACTAAGCAAATTGTACGTCGCCAGCGGATAAGGCGAGGAGGCTACATAGTGTGGAACATGAGCTGTGTAACCAGCGACATTACGACCTCGCTTGTGCAACGCACGCTCTAGGTAGAGAGCAGCGGAGCCTGGCACCATGAGTTTTTGATCCCACGAAACTAGGCGCTTGATTAATTCCTGAGAATTGCCGTGGCCGGAAATCGTCATCGGTCTCGTGTGGGGGACGGTCATGGGGGCGGCGTAGAGACAAATTGTCTGTTGCACATCCAGTTTTTCGACGAGGTCAGCGACCGCCTCGGTGAATCCATTCCAACGCAAATCTGGTTCTGGTCCGGACAGTAGCAAAAACGGCTTACCCTGGTTATCTCGCAAAACCTTGATGCTAATTTCGGTGTTTTCGATCTCGACCGGCTCGTTGTTTGCGATGGTTACCGCCGGGCGCCGAGAACGGTAATCGACTAGTTCATCTGAATCGAATGTGGCTACTGGGCGATGGTCTAGCGCCGAAATGAGGTGGTCGGCAGCCGCCTCCACAGCCATTCCAGCATCAGCATAACCGTTTAATGCCACCACTAAAGTCAGGCGGTCGTTGGAATTGTTACCCATATCGGGTGCCGGATATTCCAGTTCGTACATTTCACGTGCATCGTCGTACATTGGCGCACCTCCTCGTTGCATTCTAGCGCTGTTGCGCGCGACTGACATTCAGTCCTTCTCCGCATCAGTTTCTACATGGTGTAACGCCGAAATATGAGACCTTATTCCGTGCATAGCTGGGAGGCAACCCAGTTGCCCGCGCGAGTGTGGATAACTTTAGTTATCCACAGATTAGCTTGCTCGTGCTCGAATAGCATGGAAAGGCATAGTAAAAGCATTGACACTGGTTGGCATGAGGAACCGGAATTCGAAAAGATCACATGCTCGATATCGGCACGGCAATGCTGCTAGAAAAAGCGCAATGCACGAGAACCGTAGTAGTGGTGAAAATGGGCTCCTAGCTGCGACGCCGGACGAATTGATTGCAAACCTACCGGGATTGCTAGGTTTTTACCCAGAAGAATCGTTTGTAGTCCAGGGATATTATTCAAAACCGGACGGTAGCGTCTATATTGGGCCGACAGTCCGAGTTGATTTGAGTGATGATTTTCCTAGTGGAGAAATAGCCCGTTATCTGGCAAATGCGCAATGCGCATTCCACGTTGGGTTTATTGTCAGCGACCGTGCCGTAGGTAATGACCATGAATATTCAGGGTGGATTGAAAAACAAGCCTGGTTTCAAGCTATTCAACAGGCAGATGCGGCTGGAAAAGTTCCGCTCATGGGGTGTTGGTTGGTTGATGAAACCCGTGAAGGCGCACGGTATCGCTTGTTATTTGGTGTAGAAGTGCTTTATGACGAAATCACACCAACGATCTGGCGGACTGGCACAGTTGGATCGGTTGTGGCATCTCCGGCGATGCACCCATGGAGTCTTCGCAACGAACTTCCTAGCTTAACCAGGCAAGAAGCGTTTGCTTATTTGCTTGGTGATGACACCGACAGTGACGAAGAACAACGAACAGCTCGTACTCGTGAGATACAACGGCGGGTCAACCGATCTTCGAGTGTTGACGCAAACGCAAGTAGTGATGCAACAGCATTGCTGAATGGCCTTGCCAGAAATGACGTAACGACAGAGGAGTTGTTATCCGAGGAAGAAATAATCGACTCGGTCGGGATCTGGATGTCGCGTACTGTGCTTAGGGATGAAGTGATCGGCGTGATGCTAGACGCCCCGGAAGCTGCGAAAAATCTGTTGATAGCAGCGGTGCGCAGCCTATCCGGGGAGTTGCGTGCAAATGCCCTGGCAACACTCGCACTGGTTTTTCTTGAACTCGGGCAGGTCTTATCTGCAAGCCAGGCATTAACGGTCGCGTTACATGAGCAACCAAGCCACAATTTAAGCCAATTATTATTTGCGGCTGTAAGTTCCGGAATGCACTATGCGGCTCTCGACGCGGTTAAGTGCGGGCTCTTGGATGAGAATGAGCGTTAACACCTAACTGGCGAGTGAATTCCCAGGCGTCTGCAACAATAGTCGGCAGGTTTGTGCGCGTGGGGTTCCAACCGAGTTCGGTGGTGATCTTGGCAGAAGAAGCAACGAGGGTGGCGGGATCACCTGCACGACGTGGGGCCAATTCAGCCGGGATTGGGTGGCCAGTCGTCGCGCGAACCTGGGAGATCACTTCCTGCACTGAATAACCATTACCCGAACCCAGGTTGTAGACCCTGTGCGAGCTTTTTATATTTGACTCTAGAGCAAGCACATGGGCCTGAGCCAAGTCGTAAACGTGGATGTAATCTCGCACGGCGGTGCCATCTGCCGTGGGGTAATCGTCACCGAAAACCATGATCTTGTCACGATGACCGAGTGCTACCTGCAAAATTAGCGGAATAAGGTGAGTCTCTATACGACGATTTTCACCAATTTTGCCGTAGGCTCCAGCGACATTGAAATACCGCAAGGATGTCGCTGCCAGTCCATAAGCTTTAGTGTAAGAACTAATGATATGGTCAATCGCTAATTTGCTGGCGCCGTAAGGGTTGGTGGGTTTAGTAGGCGCGGATTCCTCAATCGGCACCGACTCGGGTTCGCCGTAGGCTGCAGCCGTGGAGGAAAAAACGAGATTGGAAACCTGGTGTGCCCGCATAGCGTCGAGTAAACGAAGTGTAGTGACTACGTTTGCGTGCCAATACAACTCAGGGTTAGACACGGATTCTCCAACGAGGCTGCGTGCAGCACAATGCACGACGGCGTCAAATGATTTCTCTGCAAGGACTTGATCAATTATCTTGCTGAGCTCACCTTCGATTAAGTGGGCTTCTGCCGGCACTGCATCGCGGTTGCCGGTAGAAAAATCATCAATGATGCTCACGTCATGGCCGGATTCGAGGAGAACAGCACTGCAAACGCTTCCGACGTATCCAGCGCCACCAGTGACCAACACGTGCATGTTTATGTGGCTCCTGTGTTCGACGTTATGAAATGGGATGGCTAGCGACTAATTAGTCGCGATGCGGATCGCGTGGCCCAGGGTTTCGTTAAGAACAACTTTCGGCCCATCACCAGCAGTCAAAATTACGGAATGGCCATAATTAACAACATTGACTTTGGCGCCAACCACGATGCCAGCATTGGTCAATTCGCGTAGCCGGTCGTTTTCGGACTGCAAGATTTCGTTAATCTGCGCAACAGTTCCGTCGATTTCTTGCTCTTCTGGAAGATCAATTGCGCGTGCAACCTTAGGGAGAGACTCGACATCGACGCCGAGCTCTTCTAGAGCCGGAACCGGGTTGCCAAATGGAGAGCGGGAACAGTCCTGCACGATGGATGCCACGTGACGCTCAACGTTGTCACTCATTACGTGTTCCCAACGGCAGGCTTCGTCGTGCACGTCGTGGATATCGACGCCGAGGACTTCAGTAAGTAGCAGCTCCGCTAAACGGTGTTTGCGCATGACCTTAGTGGCTAATTCACGCCCGTGAACAGTCAGATCCAAACTGCGGTCTGGACGGACGTGCAGCAGGCCGTCGCGTTCCATGCGTGCGACAGTCTGTGAGACCGTCGGGCCTGACTGCTCTAAGCGTTCTGCGATACGAGCTCGCAGTGGAGTGATTCCTTCTTCTTCCAGCTCATAGATCGTACGCAGGTACATCTCAGTGGTATCGACCAAGTCCCTCACGTTGGGAAACCTTCCTGTTAATTCGTCTAATGCCTGCTGGCTATTCTATCGCAAAAAGAAGGCCTGGTACGGATTAACCAGACCTTCACGGTGCTTCGTGACCGTTAATAACTGTTGACTATTGCGCGTATTCGCGTAGGCGATCAGCGCGGTGGCCGTCACGTAGCTTTGCCATCACTTCTCGCTCGATTTGGCGGACGCGCTCGCGAGACAGTTCAAATCGCCGACCGATCTGGTCCAGGGTGCGTGGAACCCCGTCATCTAAACCGTACCGTAAGCGGATGACATCTTGTTCTCGTTGTTCCAAGGTGCCGATGACATCCCGTATATCGGAGTGTCGAAGCGAAGCCACGACTGCAGATTCCGCGTCGGTCGCTTCAGCATCTTCGATGAAATCTCCCAATGGTGCCTCTTCGTCGGCGCCGACAGGCATATCGAGAGAGACCGGGTCACGCGATTGGTGGAGCAGCATCTCTATCTTGTCCTCGGGAATGCCGGATTCTTCCGAAAGCTCCTCGTTGGTGGCCTCGCGCCCTAGAGACTGGTACATTTCCCGTTTGATTCGGGAAAGTTTGTTGACCTGTTCGACAAGATGAACTGGAAGGCGGATGGTTCGTGACTGATCTGCCATGCCACGTGTAATTGCCTGACGTATCCACCACGTTGCGTACGTAGAGAACTTAAAGCCTTTGTCATAGTCGAACTTTTCCATGGCTCGAATCAGCCCGAGGTTGCCTTCTTGTATAAGGTCCAGCAGGGGCATGCCACGCCCGGTATAACGCTTGGCGAGGGAGACCACCAGACGTAGATTAGCCTCCAAGAGGTGGGAGCGTGCTTTTTTCCCTTGTTTCGCAAGGACCTTCAAATCACGTTTTTTGGCGCGAGTTAGATGCTGCTCTGGATCGTTAAGCAAATGTTGCGCATACAAGCCAACCTCGATTTGCTGTGCGAGTTCAATCTCGTCGTCAGCGGTCAACAGATCGGTTTTACCGATGCCATTCAAATAAACCCGAACTAAATCCGCAGATGGATTGTCGTTCGTGTGGCCACGACGGGAGCCCCGATCCTGCTCTTCTTCGTCGAATTCTTGCACGGGAGCGGTAGTCACAGTGATGGCCTCCTCAAGTTGCCGTTTACATAGCTAATAACGATTCATTGACATGTGTTGTTCCCTGTGTCATTGCAGGGGTAATTGTCGGGGGTAATTTAAGGCGAAAATAGGGTTTATGGTGACTAGGTTTCCACCAATACGGTAAACGGTCCTTGATTGACAGAAGAGACTTCCATTTTCGCACCGAAGCTCCCGGTGGCAACATCTAATCCTCGTTCACGTAGATCTGAGACAATGTTGTTTATTAGTGGTTCCGCAACCTCGGCGCGGGCAGCTTCTGACCAGGACGGGCGCCGTCCCTTAGCAGTTTGCCCGTAGAGAGTGAACTGACTGACGACAAGAATCGGCGCATCGCTTTCCGACGCCGACTTTTCCCCGTCTAGAATCCGCAACTCTGCAATCTTCGCGGCCATTTTTTGCCAGGATTTTTCCTGGTTGGCGTCATCGATCCCCACTCCAACAAGGGCAAGAATCCCCCCCGGTTGTTGGTGCAGAAATCTGGCCGACGACTTGATCGTTGACGGTTACACTTGCTGAAGATACACGGGTTAGTACAGCTTTCATCGTGATAGCTCCCTTGTTGATGCTGGGGTGGCAGCGGCCTGCACGGGGGTGATATCGGCCGCCAGGATTGTGCTTGTTCAACTACTGCGGTATTGAATCTGCCTGTTAAACGTCGAGAAGTTCTGCAGGAATCACCACCCCGTGCCTGACCAGGTCTGCAATAACTCGGGTTGCTTGGTCTAGAAGCTCGCCTTCGAGTCCGTGCGCGGCGGTATACATCTCGACGACTTCTGCTAGTGCTAAGCCTTGCGGATGTAAACCGGCTACGATTGCTGCCACATGATGATCTACTTCGTGGGACCAGCGTGGGCCATCCATTCGGGTGAGTCGGTAGACCGAGGGGCGAAAGCCCATCCCGGAGTCGGTATCAGGAACCTCGATTATCTCTCGGGCTACTTGTGGCCGCAGTTGAAACTGACTTTCAGCAATGGTGTCTTTTGTTTGCTCGCGCAGCCAAGCTGCACGTAGAAAATACTCAGACACTTCGTCGGCAAGCCGATCGTCGTACGCTTGGGGGATTTCTTCAGCGATGATTTCTGAAGGCTGATCGCCGATGTCTTGAATCGCGATATAACCAAAACCGATGGCATGGACATCAGCATTATTGAAATGTTGTAGCCATTCGGCACTGCGTTCGCTGGCTTCTTGGGAACGCAGATCGATTGCTTCATCACGTAGCCACGTACTGACGTAATGTGCCGGATCTGCGAAATCTCGCTGCAGGATCCAGGCTGCAACACCATGACTCGGCAACCAACCGGCTACCCGATGCTGCCAAGGTATATCGCCCTGGTGGACCCATGATCCGAGTAAATAAGCAGAGCCACCCGGGGCTAAATAATCTGAAATTTCCGACACGACTAGTTCGCTGGCACCATCTAATTCCAGACCTGAATCACGGTACGTGTGGGTGATGTCCGTGGACCCGACCACAAATGGTGGATTGGCAACAATTCGGTCGAATTTTTGCCCGGCGACCGGTGCAAACCAGGGCCCAGTGGAGAAAGTAACTTTGTGCGCAAGTCCAGCGCCCCGAACTGTGGCATCTGCCAAGGCGAGTGCACGGGTAGAAATATCCGTTGCGGTGATCTGATCTGCAGCTTGTGCCTGCCCTAAAATCTGTACACCCGAGCCTGTTCCTAAATCTAAGACCGAACCGACTGGTGTCGTGGGGCAAAATTGCATTAGCGATAATGATGCGGCCCCGACACCCGGTACATGGTCCTCGGCCGCATCTTGACGCACCATGGCGGCATCAGGGTCAGAAAACACCCATCGACTAATGCCGTTAATGATGTGTGGACGCACATCGATGACTACGCGCACAATCGCAGGGCCATGGGTAACCGCAATATTTGCAGCAATGACTTTATTTGCCAGCTCAGTGCCGAGGAGCTGCACAAAATCGGTTTTTTCCACCGGGTCGCGGAGTATAAAAGCCTGAAGAAGCCTGTCTAGGACGTTTCCTGTCTGTGTGCGAAAACGCAGGGCCCCGGGATCGCCACGGTGTAGTGCAGAGAGGTATTCTGGCCCCAAGTGGGCAGCTAAGCCGGCTGAGTCAAAACCGACCTCGGTGAAGTATGCGGTTAAATCGCTTGCAGCCTCGCCGAAACGTTCGGCTGGGTCAGGGGTACTGGAATCTAGGTGAGTGCTCATCAATGAATCATTGTAGAAGGTTATTCGTTTCCTATCGTCTTTATTACTCACGCGAATCGCGAGGTTCGGCGTCGATGATTCCCGGCGGAAGCTCGCGCGGCGGGTCGTACGTGGCATCAGACGTAGGTAGCTGCTGTTTAGTGCGCTGCTGGGTTTGGCGAACGATAGCGGGTTTATATACTCGCGGCTGGCGTTTGTCTTGGGGGGCGCCGTCTAAGTTCGCAATGATTACAGCTATCCACGGCAATGGAAACGTAAGCGTGGCCAGCAGGACGGGAATGAGCACCCAATCCCAAGCCACATACATTCCGACGCACACCAGAGTTAGCGGAACTCTTAAGAATTGGAGTAATCCGTACCACCATTCGCGCTTTTTTCGGTCTTGCGCGCGGGTCATACGCGCAGTGGTAATCAGGACGGGCTTATTCCGGCGAGAACCGTTACGAAAGTGACGCCGGAGTGAGCGTCGCGGGCTATGAGGCCCGTTAGTACCACGCGAGCTTCCAGTAGTCATGCTTCCCAGCCTAGAGCCTGGCTACCCAAATGCCTATGAATACGGCAAAATGGATGCCCATGACGACTACATCAACGCAGACTCTAGAACGCCCAGAAACTCGAGATCAGACAGGAACCGACGACGACACACCAAAGTTCTTCCACTATGTGAAAAAGAATCAGATTGTAGATTCAGCGGTCAGTGGCAAAATGATTGTCGCGTTGTGTGGAGAAAAATTTCCGGTTCGCAAACAAGCCAAGCCTGGCTCGCCGGTATGCCCGAAATGCCAGGAGATATACTCTGGCCTGCGTAAAAAATAGAATTCACTCGATATTTTGGGGCAAGCAACAAAAGCTATTTCTAGCAATGGTGGTATTTAGTGGCGAGACCGCGCAGATTCAACAATAACTCCAGGCTGCGTGCGTGGCAGCAGGCTGCGTTGCAAAAGTTTTTGACGTCGCGTCCGCGAGATTTCATGGCAGTCGCGACTCCGGGTGCAGGTAAAACCACCTTTGCGATTAGGGTCGCGACTGAATTATTAGAGGATCGATCGGTAGATCGTGTCATCGTTGTAGTACCTACTGAGCATCTGAAACGGCAGTGGGCAGCAGCTGCTGGTCGGGTGGGAGTTTCGCTGGATGATCGTTTCACCAACGCTGGCGTCATTAACCAGGCTTACGACGGCATAGTTGTCACCTATGCCCAGGTGGGAATGCACCCATTAAAGCACCATGCATTGGCCTCGGCGAAACGTACCTTGGTGATTCTTGACGAAATTCACCATGCCGGTGACGCAAAAAGTTGGGGTGATGGTGTTCGTGAAGCATATGACGAGGCCGAATATCGGTTGGCGCTTACAGGCACGCCGTTTCGTTCAGATAATTCTTATATTCCCTTCGTACGTTATGAAGAAGACGGGGAAGGCCACGAAATTTCCCAGGCTGACCACACTTATGGTTACGGCGACGCGCTTGCCGATGGTGTCGTTCGCCCCGTCGTCTTTCTGGCATATTCAGGTGAAGCTACCTGGCGTACAAGTGCGGGTGAAGAAATTTCTGCGCGTTTAGGAACTCCATTAACCGCAGAAGAAACTGCGCGTGCTTGGAGAACAGCTCTGGATCCGAAAGGTGAGTGGATTCCGGCTGTATTGCAAGCGGCGCACACACGGTTGGAACAAATCCGTACCAATATGCCTGATGCGGGTGGGCTGGTAATTGCTACCGACACGACCACTGCGCGTGCTTACGCTAAGATCCTGGAGAAGATTTCTTCTACTCCTGTATCGGTGATTTTGTCTGATGAGCCTGGATCTTCTGAGCGCATTAACGCTTTTTCTGAGTCCACGGACGAGTGGATGGTTGCGGTGCGTATGGTATCTGAAGGCGTGGATGTTCCCCGTTTAGCGGTAGGAGTGTATGCCACTTCGGCGTCGACGCCATTATTCTTCGCCCAAGCCATTGGGCGATTCGTCCGATCCCGTATGCCTGGAGAAACTGCCAGTGTGTTTTTGCCCTCTGTGCCTACGCTGTTAGATCTTGCGGAAAAACTAGAAACCTCTCGCGATCACGTGATCGGCAAACCGCACAGGGAAGAAGCTTGGGACGAAGATGCTGTCGCTGAAGCGAACAAAGAAAAAAATGAGCGGACCGAAGAATCGTCTTTTGAATCTGTGGGTGCATCGGCAGAACTTGATTCCTTGATCTACGATGGTTCGACATTCGGTACCGGTGCGTTTAGCGGATCCGATGAGGAAGCGGACTTCCTCGGACTACCTGGGTTGCTTGACCAAGAGCAGGTCAGAGCATTACTGCGAAAAAGGCAAGAAGAACAGCTTGATGCTCGGGAAGCCGAGGAGAAAGCTCGGAGGCAAGCCGAACTCGAATACCAACACAAGCTCAAAAACGGATTAGTCGAACCAGCATCTGGGGCGCCTCGAAAAATAAATTCCAATGTGAAAGGCGTAAATTCCAAGGAAGCCAATGATGTTGCTGCGGTGGAGATTCCCAAATTACGCCAAGAACTGAACACGCTGGTTGCAGTCCAAGCTGAACAATCAGGGCGTCCGCACGGAGCGATACATACGGAAGCACGTAAAGCATGTGGGGGTCCGCCGACGGCGTTGTGCAATGCACAGCAGTTGAAAGAGCGCATTCGTTATTTGCGAAAGTGGTAGAAGAAAATAGCCTGTACTAGTTAGCCTTGTGAATCCGATGTGGAGGTCTCCGCTCAAGGCGGAAGCACTACATAAGTGGGACTAAGCAAGGTAAGGTAAAAATAGTTAATTACATCTATGCGTGAAGGGATAGCAAAGTAGATGACTACCCCCAATAATCCAAACAATTCTGACGGCCAATACGGCGAGTATGCGGAAGGCAAAAATTCCGGCTTCGAATCTGGCAATGAAGGATATGGATCCGGAGGTTATGATTTTTCTGTAAACCAGGATCAGTCCGTGGAGAATCACACTGCACATGATGCGTACTACGCTGGAGGATATTCGGCTCCACAATACGGCGGATTCGAAACACAGCAAGAGTCGAAAAACCCAGTTGCGCCGTGGGCTCTAGGGGTTGGCATTTTGTCATTGCTCGGATCAATTGTTGTATTCGGCTCGTTGCTTGGCATTATCGGCACGATTCTTGCGATTGTAGCCCTGGTTGTCGGTCGAAAACGTCACCCGGAAAACCGGCGCACCGTGATGTCGGTGGTGGGGTTGGTGACTTCGATTCTGTCGATGATCGTAGGAGTAATAATCATGGTTGCTGTCTACAATATTTTCGATGAGGTGGGGATTGTTGACTGTATTGACCAACACGGTGATGATGAGGATGCCATTGAGCAATGCATCAACACGAATGTGGAGAATTACGACAGCTAGTTTGGCCTCGCTTTTGCATTGTTTCGGCCGCTCTTCCAGCGCTCGGGACATGAGCGCATAATAAATACGCAAAATCCTCACCCGCATATGAGCGGGTGAGGATTTTGCGATGTCAGCTTTAAAAGCTTAATCGAGGTAATCCCGCAATACTTGTGAACGAGAAGGGTGGCGCAACTTCGACATTGTCTTCGATTCAATCTGGCGAATACGCTCCCGGGTAACTCCGTACACCTGTCCGATTTCATCCAGGGTGCGTGGCATGCCGTCAGTCAAACCGAAGCGTAACCGGACCACTCCAGCCTCCCGTTCAGACAACGTCGTTAAGACATCTTGCAACTGGTCTTGCAACAGGGTGAAGGAAACAGCGTCGACCGCGATTACAGCCTCAGAATCTTCAATGAAGTCACCGAGCTGGCTATCTCCCTCGTCGCCGATGGTTTGATCCAACGAAATTGGTTCTCGGGCATATTGTTGGATCTCCATCACCTTTTCTTCGGTGATGTCCATTTCTTTCGCGAGTTCCTGGGGGGTCGGTTCGCGGCCTAGATCCTGCAGTAGTTCGCGCTGAATACGACCCAGTTTATTGATGACCTCAACCATGTGTACTGGAATACGGATGGTCCGGGCTTGGTCTGCCATCGCGCGGGTAATTGCTTGACGAATCCACCAGGTGGCGTAAGTAGAAAACTTATAACCCTTGGTGTAGTCGAATTTTTCAACTGCTCGGATCAATCCCAAGTTACCTTCTTGGATCAAATCCAAAAACGCCATACCGCGTCCCGTGTAACGCTTAGCGAGTGAGACCACAAGACGAAGGTTGGCTTCAAGTAGGTGATTCTTAGCTTTTCGGCCATCGCGAGCGATGGACCGGAGATCACGCTTGAGCGCAGGCGATAGTTTTGCCTGTTTGTCTCCGGCTTCCAAAGCCTTCGACATTTCTTCTATACGGAACTGTGCATACAGGCCGGCTTCGATACGTTCTGCAAGAGAAACCTCTTGTTCTGCATTGAGCAGCGCGACTTTACCAATTTGCTTTAGGTACGCGCGCACTGAATCCGCTGATGCTGTTAGCTCGGCGTCCTTGCGGGCTTGGCGGAGAGCTGCAGATTCATCTTCGTCCCAGACGGAACTGCCGACATCTTCGTCGTCATCCTCTTCGCCGAGCTCCGGTTCAGCGGGTTCTGGATCATCGTCTAGGGGTTCGTCTACAAATGCATCGGCGTCGGCAAGATCCGGCTCAACGTCGGTGTCTTCGTCGTCTCCAGGTTCATCGAGTAGTGGATCCGCTACCGGTGCGGTTGCAGGCGAGATTTCTTCGGGATCGATGGACACACCGCTTTGCGGGACCTTGTCGGTTGTTGCCTTTGCGGTCTTCGGCTTGCTGGTTGACTTCCTAGTTGCTTTTTTCGCGCTTTGCGCGCGAGCAGAACTGGGTGCGCCCTCAGCAAGAGACTGATCGGAAGATTCAGTGGCTGACACGTACGCCCTTTCGCCGGATTGTGCTGACATCAATGATCTAGCCTACCTATGTATACAGCGTGTTGTGGACGCCGGTGTGAGGACCATGTCACACCAACACCATAGTAGATGCTAGGGAATGAGCGCCCAGTATAACGGACACCGTATGGTTTTGCGTTGTCAGGGGGTGACAACGCGGTCCATCAATCTGTGGTTCACGGATGTTTCCACTAACCTGCCAGGTAATCAGGGGAATGTGCGGCTAAGGCTGCGCCGACTATCCCCGCCCGATTCAGGAGGGTCGCAGGAATAATTGGTGTTGAAATTTCTAAGAGCGGTAGCCAACGTGCAGATTTGCGTGAAATACCGCCACCAATGACAAAAGCTGAGGGATTGAAGAGCCGTTCGTATTCGACAAGAACTTTTTCTAGCCGTGGTGCCCATTCTGTGAAGCTTAGCCCGAGCGATTTCTTGACGCCCGATGAAGCAATCTTTTCTGCCTCTTCTTCACCAACGAAAAGATGTCCTAGCTCAGTATTTGGAAACAGCTTGCCATCCACTAGAAAAGCCGACCCGATACCAGTGCCAAGAGTCAAAAATATGACAGCGCCACTTCTCGATTGAGGATTACCATAGGCGACTTCTGCCAAACCGGCGGCGTCGGCGTCGTTCAAGAAAGTGATGTCACGTGCGCCAAGAACTGACTGAAATGCGTCATGGATGTTGGTATGCAGCCACGAGGCGTCGATATTCGCTGCAGTCAGCATTGATGAACCGCGGACGACACCGGGCAGAGTGATCCCGATAGGTCCGTCCCATTCTGCTAATTCAACAATGCGTGCAGCGGTGGCCGCGACCGCCTCTGGAGTAGAGGGCCTGGGTGTCTCGAACTTGATGCGTTCACCAATAAAATCGCCTGTTTGCAAATCGACCAGCGCGCCCTTCGTGCCGGAGCCGCCGATGTCAATGCCAAAACCGAGTTGCTGTTCTTGCATGGATGACAGACTAGCGCACGAGCAAGCAATGATTCGTGATCAGAGTCCACAAAATACTGGAATGGCTAAGATAAAAGCATGACTATGTCCCGAGAACAAGTAATAAACGCTTTTGTTGAGCATCAAAGCATGCATCAGGACTTGTCTCCCGCCGGGCTTAAGGAGATTGCGTGCGGGCTAGCAGAATTGGGCGGGGAAGTTATTTCTCACAGTTCCAATGAAATAGGCACGATATCTGACATCGCTGACACAGTAGAAACAAAGAGCAGTTCGGTCGATCCGGTCACGGCCGTTGATAAAGCAACCGAGAGCGCACTGGTTGAAAAGCTGCTGACATTACGTCCAAACGATGGCGTGGTCGGGGAGGAAGGCACTGGACAGCAGGGGTCAACCGGTATCGATTGGATTATTGATCCGATCGACGGAACAGTGAATTTCTTGTACGGTATTCCAGAATACGCAGTGTCAGTCGCTGCGGTATGGGGATCTGCCCCTGTTGCCGGAGCGGTTTATAACGTCGCTGGTGACGTGATGTATTCCGCGCATATAGGCGGTGGGGCGTACGCTATAACCCCTCATACAGTGAAATCGTCCGACGGTTTCACTCTCGTCAAAAAGCCGAGAAGATTGCGCACGAATTCTATAACTGATTCATCTGCCGCATTGGTCGCTACTGGATTTTCCTATCTGAGCGACCGGCGGCTTCAACAAGCGAGCATTCTGGCGCGATTGTTGGGTGACGTGAGAGATATTCGTCGGATGGGGTCTGCAGCGTTAGATCTCTGTCGAGTAGCTAGTGGCCAAGTTGATGCCTTCTATGAGGCAGCGTTGAATAAGTGGGACTATGCTGCAGGGATGTTGATTGCACAAGAAGCCGGTGCAGTGGTCCGCGCACCGAAGCTCTCGACTGAAGGCAGCGCAGGAGAAGTCTTGGTGGCGTACGCGCCTGGCATAGCTGAAACCATGGATGAAATTCTACGGGGCGCGGGTGCGCTAGCATCATTGCCAGTAAACCAATAATGGTTTCAAAACCACGTTTGAGCTGCAAATATGACAATATAGTTATTTTGCCTTAGTATCCGTCCCACATAGACAAAGATCAACTGTTTGCTGATCAACTACCCAATAGGACGTGGATAAATGGCTACTGATTACGATGCGGCTCGTACTCGACCGGAAGACGAACTGGAAGCAGATTCGCTGGAAGGGCTGAAGGCTGCGGAGAACGATTCTGACCCGATGGATGAAGACGGCGAAATTGTCGAGCCATTTGAGCCACCAACAGTCGACGTATCTGGCGAAGAACTGAACGTGAAAGTCGTGCCACGCCAGGCCGACGAGTTTACCTGCGATAGCTGCTTTTTAGTGCAGCGAAACAAACGCCTTTCACATGAAGAAGATGGGCAAAAGATTTGCCTGGACTGTGCCTGATTCTTTCGTGCCCCGGGGCTATAAGTCAGCCGGAATCATTGTCTCTGAGCGCCACCCTGGAGTTGGCATTATTTCCGTCTAAAGCGAGCTAGCCCTGCATTTGGCGCGCAGCGTCCAGTGCTTGATCGGGTAAAAAGGCTTCGAGCAAGGCTTGGGGGTCTTTCGAGCTGACTAGCCAGTACGGAGTCGGATCGTCTTTATCATCCAATACGAGCATGGCCAAGTGCGGTACCCAGCTGTGGGTGGCAAGAAAAGCTGCAGGGTCCAGCTGTGGCCCCATTGCGTTCCGCCGTGCACTTTTAGGAACAGCCAAGCTCCGACTTACAATATCCGCGGGTAATTGTGCATCTCCGGTAATTAGCCAGCGTGTGCCGTCAAAATCTTTTTCTACCTGGATGACGGTTGAGGACAGGTGGAAAAGAACCCATATGGCGAGCGCAGCGAAAATCAAAAAGGGCACGGCAAACCACCACAAATTGCGGTTCAGGGCTAATTGCCCGGTGCCAACCGTCACTGCTGCCAATGCAATCAACCACCAATGCCAAGGCACCCATTGGCGCTCGTGGTAAAGAATTTCCGGGGCAGATTTTACTTCGCTCATGAGCGATATTTTAGCCCGCGAAAACTACAGAACCCCAACCCTGGGCGCTTGAGTAAAAGCAATGGGGAGCGATTGTCTTGTTCAGTGCAGCCTTTGTCCGACGACTACTTTGCATACAGGGTAGTCTGCATACATGAGCTTGTCTGATTTGAGTCCGATAAAAATCCAGCGACTGGATCCGGAAATAGCTTTACCGACTCGAGCCCACGCGGGTGACGCAGGCGCTGATTTGTGCGCAACTGAAGATATTACCTTGGAACCAGGCCAAAGGGCTGTGGTCGGAACCGGAATTGCTATTGCATTACCGGAGGGGACCGTAGGTTTGGTGCATCCACGCTCTGGACTAGCTGCACGTCAAGGCTTAAGTATCGTTAATTCTCCGGGAACTATTGATGCGCAATATCGTGGTGAGATCAAAGTGTGTCTGATTAATCTTGATCGAGTCTCACCTATTGAGATCACTCGTGGTATGCGGATAGCGCAATTGGTGATTCAGCGCGTTGAGCTTGTGGACTTTGTGGAAGTTGCACAATTGGATGAGACTGCTCGTGGTTCTAGTGGCTACGGCTCCACCGGTACCCATTAGCTGGGCACGCTTCGGTTTCTGTCACGCAAAACATTTGAACCCAAAATCGGTTTTTAGCCTAAAGACGTAGTATGCATATTACTGCGGGAAAGGACAACACTAGTTATGGCGTTGTTTGGAGTTTCGAAGTTTGGATTTTCGAAAAAGAAAAAACCAGCGCAACAAGCTGGCGCGAACGCGAATGAGAAATCCAGTGGGGAAGCTCAGCGGGATGTACAATTGAACCTGGAGAGCGACCGAGCTGGAGCTCAAACTTCAGCTGTTGCCAACGAGAAGGCGGCGGGAACTAGTGCCGAGGCGCAGGAAAATGCAGATTCTGCAGTATCTGCTCACGATGCACCGATTATTCCCGTGGAAGCTGGAGCGATAGGGGAAACCGGCCCATTCGACGGAGACACCGTTGACATTAATGAATTCGACTTTGGTGAGTTTTCCTCCGGGTTGTTAGACCTTGGTTCACTGAAGCTTGCCGTACCGAAAGATTCGCAGGTACAGGTTGAAATGGGTGAAAAAGGTCCGAAGATGCTCCACTTGGTCACCCACTATGGTCGGCTCACTCCGATTGCTTTCGCTGCACCATCATCGGCTGGCCAGTGGGAGGAAGCTGCTGATGAGATTGCGCAAAGCATGAAACAAAGCGGTGCCGAGGTCACTTTTGAACAAGGTCCTTGGGGTAGAGAGGTCGTTGGTGAAAACAAACAGGCTGTAACACGCGTGATTGGTGCGGAACGGCCACGGTGGATGTTGCGGGTAACGTTGGCAGGTCCGGCCCAACGGGCAGATAAACTCGCGGAATTGGCACGTGAAGTTATTGCGCGGACTTTCGTCTACCGGGGAGATAAGCCTATTTTGGCAGGTAATTCGTTACCGGTCACAATGCCCGCTAGCCTAATGCAGCAGGTACAACAGGCAATGCAGCAGCGGCAAGCGCAAAGCCAACAACAATCGCCCCGCATAGCTGATGCGCAACAAGCAGTTAGGGAGGCTGCTGGTGGGACCAAATCTCGTGAGCACGGTGATGATGAAGGCGTTGCTCAGCCTACGAATGAAAAGGAGCAGCGATAAGCGTGCCTAACCTCGAACTTTCCATTGACCGGATGGGACATGGTGGTGTCGGCATTGGTACTGCGGACGATGGACGCGTGGTATTTGTTGCTTCTGCTTATCCTGGTGACAGAGTAAAAATTGATATTACGAAAGAAAAGAAATCTTTCGTTACTGGTGAGATCCTAGAAGTTATCAGCCCCAGTAAATATCGTGGCAAGCCAACCTGTCAGGCGGCTGCCGCCGGAGCTGGGTGTTGTGACTTTGCGACGCTTGATACCACCCAGGAAACGGAACTGAAGCGTTCGGTTTTTCTTGATCAGCTCGCGCGAATAGGGAAATTTTCGGAAATAGAGCTGCCAGAACTCAACGCCGTTGAGCTTGCCCCTGTACGCGGTTGGCGCACCCGGGTGCGGTTCGGTGTGGATGAGAATGGGAAAGCTGGTCTCCGGAAAAAGCATAGTCATGAACTGGTTACACAGTATCCCTGTAGTCAGCTCGTCGATGGTCTTAGCGAAGGCATCGTTGGAACCGGAGCTCGCCGTTTCCGGCCGGGTGCAGAATTGATTGTGGCAATTGATTCAACTGGTCAACGGCATGTCGTGGAGTCGCGCAAAACGGGGCGTGGGAAGCGCTTGGAGAAAGTCGAAAGAGTTTTAGAAGGCAGCGGCGAGGTCACCGAGATCGTTGATGGCAAAACATTCCGTTTTCCAGTCACCGCATTTTGGCAAGCGCACCGCGCAGCACCTCAGGCGTATAGTGCGATTATTGAGGAATGGCTAGCTGATCCTGGACAACCCGCAGGAAAAATCGGTTGGGATCTGTACGGGGGCGTTGGTCTGTTTATACCTGCAATTGCGCGAGCATTGAGCCCGGAAAACCCTGCGGATTCAGTGCTGCACAGCGTCGATACTTCTTCAGCAGCTCTGGAGAATACACAACCAGCACTGCAAGGGCTTAACGTTTCGATGCATAAACAACACGTAGAAAAAGCAGTTGCTCAGTTAGCCGCTCCTGACTGCGTAGTTCTCGATCCGCCACGCAAAGGGGCAGGGGCAGCTGTAATCGACGAAATAGCTGCGGCCGACCCGAAAACAGTGGTTCACATTGGTTGTGATCCGGCAACTTGCGCGCGTGATTTAAGGAGCTGGTCTGATAATGGGTATCGGGTCGACAAGCTCACGTTAATAAATGCATTCCCGGGAACACATCACTTCGAACTTATGGTGTTATTAAGAAAATCTGCTTAACACGCACGTGAACAGTAAGATTTTTCCTAATAAATCGCCGGTTCCGATTTCTAGGGAGGTAGCGAGTAAGATGGATACGTTAGTTACCGACGAATACAGATGAGACGAGGAGTTGAGGTAGAGACAATGAGCCTTCTTCGCGGAATACAGACTCCCGCCGACCTCAAGGCTTTGTCCCAAGAACAACTCCCGCAATTAGCCGAGGAAGTTCGTGACTTTCTCATCGAGAACGTGTCGGTGACAGGCGGCCACTTGGGGCCGAACCTTGGTGTGGTGGAATTAACGTTGGCTTTGCACCGAGTATTCGATTCCCCGGATGAGCCCTTTATCTTCGACACCTCCCACCAATCTTACGTGCATAAAATAGTGACTGGTCGTGCACATCTTTTTTCTACTTTGCGTCAAAAAGATGGTTTGTCTGGTTACACCGCTCGCGCTGAATCCGAGCATGACTGGACAGAATCGTCACATGCTTCAGCATCACTCGCTTATGCGGATGGTTTGTCAAAGGGATTCGCTCTGGACGGGCGAGGACAACATAACGTAGTGGCGGTTGTCGGTGATGGCGCGTTGACTGGTGGCATGTGCTGGGAAGCGCTGAATAACATCGCCGCAGGAAAAGACCGAAACGTAGTCATCGTCGTTAATGATAACGGACGTAGTTATTCGCCGACGATTGGTGGCTTCGCTGAAAATCTGGCTAACCTGCGCATTTCTGGACCATACGACGGCCTGATGGAACATGGAAAGAAAACTCTGAAGTCTATGGGGTGGGTTGGCAATCGTGCGTTTGATGCGCTTCACGCTTTCAAGGAAGGTGTGAAGCATACGGTCTTGCCGACAGAGATGTTCCCGGATTTGGGCATGAAATATGTTGGCCCTGTCGATGGTCATGACTTTGATGCTCTGGAACAAGCTTTTAGCTATGCAAAAACGCACCATGGCCCGCTTATCGTGCATGTTGTGACCGAAAAGGGGCACGGCTACGCACATGCGGTTAACGATGAAGCCGACCAGATGCACTCTACCGGTGCGATCGATCCGGCTACGGGGCTGCCGATCTCGAAATCTCAGCCTGGCTGGACTCAAGTATTTACTGAAGAACTGCTTGCGGCTGCTGAGAAACGCTCAGATATTGTTGCGATCACTGCCGCGATGGCGGGCCCTACTGGTTTGACGCCATTTGCACAGCGCTTTCCAGATCGTTTTTTCGATGTAGGGATCGCGGAACAACACGCGGTCGCTTCAGCCTCCGGTCTGGCGCTAGCAGGAATGCATCCCGTTGTTGCAGTGTATTCCACCTTTTTAAACCGCGCCTTTGATCAGCTTTTGATGGACGTAGCGTTGCTCAAGCAACCCGTCACCTTGGTCCTGGACCGCGCAGGCGTTACTGGTTCAGATGGCGCAAGTCACAATGGGGTTTGGGATATGTCTGTGGCGAGCGTCGTACCAGGAGTCCGTATCGCTGCACCGCGAGATGGGGCGCAATTGGGCCGTTTGTTCCGTGAGGCGCTGCTTGTCGACGACGGGCCTACGCTTGTGCGTTTTCCCAAAGGAAACTTGCCTGCCGAAATTCCAGCTTGGGCGAATCTTCGTGATGGTGTCGATATTGTTTATTACGCCGATAAAGTTACTGAAGAATCTACTCCGGCAACTCGTTCAGTTTTGGTGATCGCTATGGGAGCCATGGTCGAGGCAGCGGTATCTGCGGCAAAAACCTATTCCAACGTGACCGTCGTTGATCCCGGTTGGGTTGTCCCAGTAGCGGAATCCTTGTTCAGCTTGGCGGCTGATCACGATGTCGTTGTCACCGTAGAAGATGGTATTGTCCGCGGTGGTATTGGATCGCTGATTGCTGAAGAATTCGCTGCAGCAGGGATAGATGTGCCTGTGCGGCATTTGGGATTCCCATCGGTGTTTCCATTGCATGCTTCACGTAACGAATTGCTGCATGAGGTCGGGCTTGACGAGACCGGCATCGCTAATGTGCTTGCAGAGCTTAGCTTGGAAGAAAATCAGCAAAAATAGGCCAGATAATATCTTTTTGCCATTCGCGCAAACCGTGTTTTGTAAAAGACGCTTCTAGATCGCCTTCGGAAAGAATGGTTTTCGCGACGGTAATATCCCAGGTGAGATTTTTTGCCTTGGCAACGCTGATTAAGTTCTCTGTTGGCACAGCAAATTCGTCGGCGAAGACATTGAGATCGTCCCGAATGAGTTGCCAGGTATTCCAAGAGTCGGGGTCGTTTTTCTTCCAATTCCGGGTATTAATGCCACCCGACGAATACCAATACGCTAATTCTCCTTTTCCAGGAATTGGAAGCTCCGCCTCTGCTAATGCTTCAGCCTGTTGAATTGCGGTCAACCACACTTCTGGTGCTAACCGTGAATTTTGTGAGCCACGAACGCGTGTTAACTGAGAAAGCGTGTTGGGGCGGATATTAGCGAAGGCGAGTAGGACCTTATTCGGTAGTAGACTGCCTGGTGCAACATCATCGTTTGCTGCAGTGGTCTCCCGAATTAGCCACAGCTCGCGGGCAACTGCCAATTGTCGAGGTATTTTGAGTCCGCGCATCCCTTTCATCAAATGCCACGCGCGGGGTTCTGGTCCGGTGATTGTGGCGTGTTGGTTGCGCACATACTCGAACTCTTCCAGTGCCCATTCCCACTTGCCTTGGCTGCGTAAAAGATACTCTACCTCGGCAGCCAGCTCGAGTAATTTTTCGACATCGAGAGCAGCATAAGCGACCCATGGTTTGGGTAACGGCGTCGAGGACCAGTTTTGCGCGCTGTGTTCTTTGGCTACGCGTATGCCAAGTAAATCCTCATACATTGCAGCGAGACTGACACGGGATAAGCCAGCTAAACGACCGCCGAGTTCTGTGTCAAGTAGCTGTGCTGGGTACAGCCCAAGCCAGGCAAGACAGGGAAGATCTGATACTGCAGCGTGTACCACCCAAGTTAGGCTGTTGATGACGGGTGATAAGGCTTCGGTGAGGTGCTGGCGGACGCCTTCTGGTGCGAAAAGAAAGGTACCGGCACCCGCACGTTTAATCTGGACTAAAAAAGCGCGATCGTTGTAGCGAAATGCGGAAGCACGTTCCGTATCAATCGCGATTGGTCCGTGCCCACCGGCGATTGCCTCCGCCGCTTCGTGAAAGTCCTGAGGGGTTGTCAGTACGGGCGGGATACCCGCGGCTGGGCGACGAAGGAATTCGGTCATGATCTTTCAGTTTGAGGCGATACGCTGATAGATGAGTCAGCAAGATTATAAACGGGAAGGCTGTCGCGGCATAGCTTTAGCGACGTAGCTGACTTACCCCTTCTGGTGGTAGACCAGCGATATGGGCGAGCACTTCTGCAAAGGCGTCCACATGATCGGCAAGTTGATTGTTTTTCGCTGTCCACGATGCCCGCAATTCGAGTTGGTAAGCGCGAGGAGGGCCACCGACTTCGCCAAAGCGGACTGAGGTTGTAGAAGTGACGGTACCTCCAAGGTTTGTGTAGCCAGCAGAGTGCGTTTCTAAACCTTCTTCGAGCCATTGCCATGCAACGTCGGGTAACAAAGGATCGGTAGCAACTGCTGACTCCATGTCGGCCTGGATGTAGGCGACTAACCGCATTTCCCCTTCCCACGATTCCTGTGCTCCGGGGTCATGCAAGAGAATCAGTCGACCGAAAGCATCGCCTTCAGAATCGGTCGGGGTGTTTTCTTTATCGAGATGGTCTACTTCCAGGCCTATTGCATGGCTAAAAGGTGCTAATCGCTGGGGAGGGCGGATTGTCCCGAGTGAAATACCTTGACGCAGGTTAGCCTGGTGCATTGATTCCACGGCTTCGCTAAAAGCCGGGGGTGTCAGGCCACGCTCTAACTTAGAAGCAGTGGTGCCCTGCAAGTTCATCGACGCATCTGTCTCATTCACAAGGTTCAACCTAATGTTGAGACTCTTCATAGTGGTGAAGGCGCGCCGTGGGGTAGGATTGGTGGCAGTACCACCTATTGCGTGGTCGCTTTTCGGTGAGCACTGCTTTTGGGTTTCGCTTTGTGCCTTGTGCACAAACCACTCCAGAAACTTTGCTTGTCACGATAATTTTGCGAACCAAACTTGCAAAACCAGGAGGTTTTCATGTCGGCGTCTGAACACGAAGCCCAACAAGAACTGAATTACGATGAGCTGAATAAGCTGCAGCGTTACAGCCAGCACGCGGTGTTTAAGCTTGACAAGGGATTTACTGCTGGCGATAAAACATCGCGCGAGCGAATGGCAGCTGAGGCGCAAGAGTTTTTCGACAAGCTTGCCGACGAAGGTCTCGTGACCGTTCGTGGTATTTATGATCTTGCGGGTATGAAAGCCGATGCTGATTTCATGATCTGGTGGCATGCAGAAAACTTTGAGGAGTTGCAAGCGGCTTTTGCCGCATTCCGTCGTGAGACTTCTCTGGGTAAGGCGAGTTCGTTGGTATGGGCAGGAAATGGTGTGCACCGCCCGTCAGAATTCAACAAACGGCACCTCCCAGCTTTCATTATGGGAGAATCGCCTGAAAAGTGGTGCTGCGTTTACCCGTTCATTCGCTCATATGACTGGTACATCATAGACGAGGAAAAACGTGCCCGTATTCTTCGCGAACATGGCTTGAAAGCGCGTGATTTTGCAGATGTGCGTGCTAATACCATCGCTGCCTTCGTGCTGAGTGATTACGAATGGATGTTGTCGTTTGAAGCCCAAGACTTGGGGCGCATTGTTGATTTGATGCACACTATGCGCTACACGGAGGCCCGGTTGCACGTACGTGAAGAATTGCCGTTTTACACCGGTCGAATGGTGGAAAACTTGGACGAGTTAGTGCAGATCCTTCCCTAAGCCCTAGAAAAGGACTAGCGAATTCAATACCGCCGGTATTTCGTCGTTTGAGGTGCTAGTGCTACTCGCACCTCAAGCCTGCCAGACTTAGGATTCTTTGAGCGTCATCGCCACCGAATTAATGCAGTAGCGTAAATCGGTGGGGGTGTCATAGCCTTCCCCAGCGAATACGTGTCCCAAATGTGAGTGACAGCTGGCGCAGAGGACTTCCGTACGTACCATTCCGTGTGAGCGATCTTCCCGCTCAATGACGGAATCACCAGCCAGTGGCGAAAAGAACGATGGCCAGCCGCAATGTGACGAAAATTTTTGGTTAGAGCGGAATAATTCTGCACCGCACGCTCGACAGGAATAAATGCCCTCAGTGGTCGTGTTTGTGTATTCACCAGTGTGTGGAGCTTCCGTGCCGCCTTCTCTGAGCACACGGTATTCTTCCGCGCTGAGGCGTTTGCGCCATTGGTCATCGGCAATCAAGGAAAAATCTGTCATGGGGGATATTCTACGCCTGCGTAAGCGGGAGTAAGTATCGCAGGTGTTTCATTTTCCGGACGCTCTTATCTGGGCTTCCGGTGCATGGCCCGCAGTTAACTACCGAGTTGCGAGTCCGTATGCTGTCGGTCGTGTAAATGCCATGCTACGGAACAGCACACCGTGGTCAAGAGCAATAGGCCCCAGCCAGCGGTTGCAGCGAAATAGTTTAGCCATATCCCCAGTGGGGGAAAGTCACGCGGTGTCCATGTGGTAGCCCAACTTACTGGAAGTAAGAACAAAATTGCTGCTAACCACGATGGCCAGATATGGAACACGCTGCGTTGCCTGGCTACGCTGAAAATCATTGGAAACAGCAGCATGGAATAATACATTTGCCCTAAAGAAGACAAGAAGAAGACACCGCAGAACAATACTCCAGATGTAGTGACAAGCCAGAGCAGATGGTCTTTTTTACGCAGAGATAACAGTGTGAGTACTGAAATGACGGCTAGCCCCGCAAAAAAGATCCACAATAAGTAGTAAAGCCAGCTGGGCATGGCGAAATATTCGGCGAGCCCCGGTAATGAGGAATTAGCGAAATCTCGAGTCTGACGTAGATGCGGGATGAGTTCTGTGCGGTAGTTGTCAGCACCAGGGGTTATTGGCCAAGCGACGAAGTTGAGAACTAAGGGCACCGCGATGCCTACGAATATCGTGAACCACCAGCGCATAACCAAAGGTAAAAATAGCAGTGGGGCAAACTGCGGCTTGATGAGAATCGCGAGTCCGATGATGATCCCGCCAGTCCAACGGGCCCAACGACGATCGTCAGTCAAGCACCATAGGTAGCTTACGAGTGCAAGTAGGAGTAGACCGTTGACGTTGGAAAAAATAAGGGTATTGCGGACAGATTCGGTCAGGGTGGCTACTGTGATCGTCAGTGGAAAAATAGGATTCCGCAGGGAAAAACCGAACATTCGGATTAAGATGCCCAACGAGACTATGATGGCGCCGAAATTAGCGAAGATGAATAATGCTCGTGCAATTCCAGCATGGGTAACAAATCCGAGTGGGGACAGCAAAAGCGTAGCGCCTGGATTGTAAAGGTACAACGGATCAGTGTGGTGGTAGATCTGTTGATAAACATTCTCTCCGTCAAGGAAGCGTTGTAGAGCAGAATAGACGGTTGTGAAGTCGTCGGTTACTGCTCCGTTGAAGCTGTCGACCAACACCAGCTGCAACCCAAGCAGGATAGCGAGTGGCCATAAAAAAGCCTGTAAGTGCTGATTAGACACCTGCGGTAGCTTGAGTTCCTTCATCACATTGAGTTTACCCGCGGGTGGCCATAGCGCAGAAAGAGTGTGCTATCTGGGCAGTGCATGGAAGATTCTAAACGCATTTTGTGTTTGACGGTTGTGTCACTGGTGCAGCGAGTAATCGGTGATTCCACAGCGTTGGTCAATGTAGGATCGATAGTGAGATAAAACTGATCTACAGCGTTTGCCGAAATTAGGCCGCCCAAGATCGAAGGGCCACCTTCGCAGCTAATGCGTACAAAGCCACGATTGACCAATGTCGTTATACATTCCCGTACTGTACCGCTGCCGGTGGAAATAACTTCTCCGAAGGCTTGCAACTTTTGAACCTTGGTGTAGTTGGTTGGATCCTGCAACGAGGATTCGGGCACCATGAACAAATGCGGGACATGGTAGTCGTGAAAAAATCGTGAATCGTAGTCGAAATCTAGTGATGAAGTCATGACTGCAAGCGGCGCTGGGTTGGGTTTTTTATCGGTTGGTTGGACGCCGGCATAGTCTTCTGCACGAACAGTTCCTGAACCGACGACTATTACCTCTGCCCATTCGCGAAGCCCTAGTAATAATTCCGTATCGAGCTGGTTGCCCAGATCCTGTGAACGGCCGTTGACAGATGTGGAGCCGGTGATGGTGCTTGCAAAGACTGCGCGAACCCAGTAGTCGTCTTGGTTTCGCCGTTCTGGGCCGATAAGTTGATCGATGCTGGGCCACTTGTACATGTCGCTCACATTACAGTCCTAGATTCGGGAGACGAACAAGTGGGGTGTTTTTAAAGACTCATTGAGGTATAGGCTCGTATAGTTGAGGGGCTCGGACGTGGGTCTCACCTCGTGATTTGGTATTTCTACAGTGGTGCCACTAGAGTCACTTAAGCAGTGCACGAAGCACTGCTTGCGGATGTAGCGCAGTTGGTAGCGCATCACCTTGCCAAGGTGAGGGTCGCGAGTTCGAGTCTCGTCATCCGCTCAGCGCAAAGCGCCGGTTCCGGCTCCATTTCTGATGGGTTGGCCCTGGTGTTGGGCGTCGAGTGAAAACTCCATAGGCTAGCGCGATTAGCTCAGTTGGTAGAGCACTACCTCGACACGGTAGGGGTCACTGGTTCAAGTCCAGTATCGCGCACAGAGGACACATCTCACGGTGTCCTCGCCCGCGGATGTAGCGCAGTTGGTAGCGCATCACCTTGCCAAGGTGAGGGTCGCGAGTTCGAGTCTCGTCATCCGCTCTGGTTCCCGATTTATGGGTATCCTGTCGGAGGCGGTATTGCCACGGTGGAATGGCCGAGTGGTGAGGCAACGGTCTGCAAAACCGTGCACACGGGTTCGATTCCCGTTTCCACCTCTAGTCACAATGGCGGCAAGCTCGTCATTGTTGGCGCGATTAGCTCAGTTGGTAGAGCACTACCTCGACACGGTAGGGGTCACTGGTTCAAGTCCAGTATCGCGCACACGAGAAATCTCGGCGACGTCGAATTTCTCCAAGGAAACCGGGCCTGTGGTTTTCTTTTGCGGATGTAGCGCAGTTGGTAGCGCATCACCTTGCCAAGGTGAGGGTCGCGAGTTCGAGTCTCGTCATCCGCTCTGGTTCCCGAAAGGGACTAGCGCCGCTTCTTTATATGGAGAAGCGGCGCTTTCGCATGCTTGCATAGAATGGCTTGCACTTTGGTATTGTGAGCGAGATTACTTTAGTAAGCTAGTGTTTGTCGGAACTAATCGTTTAGGTGTAACGACTACTCATGTGAGACTCGTCCGAAGCTCAACACCTAGTGAACAAAACGGAGGCCGAACTTGATGGGCAATGGTGCTCAGAAAACACATCTACGCCGTATGAACACAGGCTTGGCGGCGACCGCCTTGAGTGCAGCTGCTTTGTGGTTGTCTATGCCACATGCGTCAGCTCATGATGTTGTCGTTGATAGTAACCTTGCTGATGGTGCTGTCGTTGAGGAATTCCCAGAGACCATTGTTCTTGAATTTTCTGGAGAACCACGCGAAGGCTTTAACACAGTTGCGGTAACGGATTCGAATGGTCGAACTGTCTTTGATGCTGAACCAGTGCTGGACGGGAGGATGCTGACAGTCGAGGTGCCAGATGGTCTCGATACTCCTGATGGGACATATTCCCTGGGCTATCAGATCACCTCATCTGACGGTCATGCGACCCGCGGTGGCCTGGAGTTTATCGTTGGTGATGAATCTGATGCCGAGGGATCTACCAACTCGGGGTCCAATGCAGATAGCAAATCCACCGAGACAGATGAATCTGCTGACAATGCTGACGAGTCGGATGGCATCGGTGCTGCCAGCATCATTATTGCGATCGGTGCTGTCGCTGCTGCTCTTGCGGTTATTGTGTTGTTGATCCAAAAACGTAAGCGGTTCGATAACTAATAACTGGAATTGTGTGCAAATCTCGAGCACGGTATCCGTCCTGTGCAATGGGAATCTGGCACACTGTAAAACAATGCAATCTAGTTAGTGTAAGTCGTCTAAAGCGAAAAGGATGAAAATCATGAAGCACAAAGCCCTACCATTGATCGCTCTTTTTCTGACAGCAGGTTTGACCTTGGCTGCATGCGCGAATGATGAAGCTGACAGTAGTGCTAATCCGGCGACTTCTGAAAGCTCTACCGCCGAATCGACCACAAAAGCAACGGAATCAGCCGACAGTGAGCTTATTCTGGAGGATGGCGTGGTCAAGGCGAAAGCTGCTGGTGAACCGATGACAGCTATTTTCGGTGAACTGAAAAACACCTCCGGTGAAGACATCGTCATCGAAAGCTTCACCACGAGCTTAGGTGAGGCGCGGTACGAAATCCATGAGGTTGTCAATGGTTCCATGCGAGAGCGGGAAGAGGAATTGAAAATTTCTGCCGGGGAGTCACACAAACTGCAGCCTGGTGGCGGTCACTTGATGATCATGGAGTATGACGAAGAAATCTCTGCTGGCGACGAAATCGTCATCACACTCAAGCTTAGTGACGGCACGGAAGTGGACCTAGAACCCGTTCCGGTCCGTACTATCGGTGCGGGAGATGAAAAATATGGTGATCTAGAAGGTCACGATGGCCATGACCATGACAGTCACGGCCATAGCGACCATGATCATGAAGGTCACGACCACGGCGACCACAAGTAAGAATCGTTAATTCCTTGCGACACTATCGCGGCAGCGACCGCAACGCTGAGGAAAGAACCTAAACGACAACGGGCAATAGCATTAAAAAGGAGCTAGTTTCGTGGCTGGTTTTTCACGCAGGCACTTTCTCGCTGGTTTAAGCACTGGCGCTTCCGCGATGGCTTTGCAGGGATGCTCCCAAGCTCAGCAGTCTACGGTAGGCCGGGAAAGCCGAAACGGTGCTCCCGGTAGCGATGGCATGGCTGACGTAAGGTTGCAAAACGCCGTCGTGGAATTCGATGGTGAACATCAGGCAGGAATTAAAGAAGCACAGCAGGCACGCGCCAATATAGTTGCTTTCAACCTGAAGGAAGGTGTGGACCGCGTTGGAGTAGCCAGGCTTCTGAAGCTATGGACCGAGGACGCACGGCGATTGACCGCCGGTATCGCACCCCGTGGCACGTTGGAGCCTGAATTGTTGAATATTCCTGGAAACCTGACCATCACTGTTGGCTTTGGTCCAGGGCTGTTTACCGTCATCGGTGCTGAAGACCAGCGTCCAGACTGGTTGGCGCCGTTGCCAAAATTTGACCGTGATCAATTAGATCCCCAGTGGGGTGAAGCCGATTTAATGCTTCAGATCGGCTCTGATGAGCCAATTACAGCGGCCTATGCATTGCGTCATATGATTCGTTCTGGCGTAGATTACGTCGATGTGGCGTGGTTGCAACAAGGATTCAACCATGCTGATGGCGCCCGTGCTAAGTCCACTACACCCCGTAATCTTTTCGGACAATTCGATGGAACTGTAAATCCTAGGTCAGAGCAAGAATTTGCCAACCAAGTTTTTATCGCAGATGACTCTCCTGCACCATCATGGATACATGGTGGTAGCGCGATGGTTATTCGACGCATTCGGATGAACTTGGATACATGGGAGAAACTAGACCGGGCATCCCGCGAAAATGCTATGGGACGGAAACTCGATTCCGGGGCTCCATTGACCGGAACAGAAGAACACGATGATCCAGATTTTGCCGCCCGCGATAAATTTGGACTACCTGTTATTGATCCCACCAGTCACATGGCACGTGCGCGCAATCCGCTAGACAAACCGCAACAGAAACTCTTGCGTCGTCCGTTTAGCTACGATTTGCCCCCAGAGCCGGGAGACGGTCAGCTTTCGAATTCAGGGTTGATATTTATCTGTTTCCAGCAGGACCCGCGTGAGCAATTTATTCCGATTCAAAGCCGTTTAGACGAAGTCGACAGACTTAACGAGTGGATTACGCACATTGGATCTTCGGTCTGGGCTATCCCTCCCGGAACCGATGTAGAAGGTAAGGGACGAGATGAGTATTGGGGGCAATCCTTATTAGAGACTCATGGTAAAGGGTAAGCATGAGTGTTGTATGTCTCTGAGCTGGTGTTGGCTAGCCTGGATGCAACGTGTAAAACCTGAGGCGCTAAAATAGCTCGGTAACTAGTTTTCTTCAGGCTGCGGCCAGGTATGCCGCAGCCAATGAGCGCAAAGGAGCGCAAACTTTCATGGTCCACACACTCGAGCCTTTGGCGAACCCCGCACAGCCTTTTAGCGTTAATGCTGGCACACCAGTTGGTGCTGCAATGAAGGAGCTTGGGTTTCCTAATAAAGGTCCGGAAGCGGTCGTGTGCGTCAAAGACGCCGACGGCGCGCTAAAAGACCTTAGCCATGTTCCCGAAACGAATGGCGATTTCTGGCCAATTATCGCAGGCTCTGTAGAAGGCCGTGGAGTCATCCGCCACTCCTGTGCACACGTACTAGCGCAGGCTGTGCAAAAAGAATTTCCTGGCACGAAGTTGGGAATTGGCCCGGCCATCGACAACGGCTTCTATTACGATTTCCAGGTCGCAGAACCATTCACTCCCGATGATCTGAAAAAGATCGAAAAGCGGATGAAAAAGATCATCAAGACAGGACAACGTTTTGTCCGTGGTGTTTTCGCTGATTCCGCTGCAGCTGAGTTAGCACTTGCTGACGAACCGTTTAAGCTTGAGCTGGTAGCCGATAAGGGAAACGTGGATCCGGATTCGGATGAGGCGACGGAAGTCGGCGCCGGAGAGCTGACATACTACGACAACCTCAACCCCCGCACCGGTGACGTGGAATGGTCGGACCTCTGTCGTGGCCCACATCTTCCGACGACGAAGTACATCCCAGCCTTTAGCCTGACTCGGGCTTCGGCAGCATATTGGCGTGGTGACCAGTCGCAAGCTGATTTGCAGCGAGTTTATGGGACTGCATGGGAATCGTCTGAAGCTTTAGAGGCGTATCAGACGATGATGGAGGAAGCCGAAAAGCGTGACCATCGGCGGCTTGGCGCTGAATTGGACCTTTTCTCCTTTCCAGAAGAAATTGGTTCCGGGTTCCCAGTCTTCCATCCCAATGGTGCCACCGTGCGCATGGAAATGGAAGAATTTTCGCGCCGTCGCCACATTGAAGCTGGATACTCTTTTGTCAACACCCCACACTTGACTAAGGGGGATTTGTTCCGCAAATCTGGCCATCTGGATTTCTATTCCGAGGGCATGTTTCCGCCAATGCAGCTTGACGGTGAATATGATGCGGAAGGCAGCGTTACCAAGCCGCCGCAAGACTATTACGCTAAGCCAATGAATTGTCCGATGCATAATCTGATTTTCGCGTCACGGGGACGTTCCTATCGCGAATTGCCTTTGCGTCTGTTTGAATTTGGTACGGTTTATCGTTACGAAAAATCAGGAGTCGTTCACGGCCTGACCCGTGCACGTGGCTTCACTCAGGACGATGCCCACATTTATTGCACGGAAGACCAGCTGGAAGATGAGCTTCGGAAAGTCATCGATTTCATCATTTCTCTACTGCGTGACTATGGGTTGGATGATTTCTATCTAGAACTTTCCACCAAAGATCCGAAGAAGTTCGTTGGTTCTGATGAGATCTGGGAGCGCTCGACTGCCATTTTGCAACGCGTCGCTGATTCTTCGGGGCTGAGCTTGGTGCCGGACCCCGAAGGTGCTGCATTTTACGGGCCGAAGATTTCGGTCCAGGCGCGCGATGCCATCGGTCGTACTTGGCAGATGTCGACCGTTCAGCTGGACTTCAACTTACCGGAGCGTTTCGAGCTCGAATATACGGCGCCAGATGGCAGCAAAAAACGCCCGATCATGGTGCACCGCGCCCTGTTCGGATCAATTGAACGTTTCTTTGGGGTTTTGCTCGAACACTACGCCGGCGTATTTCCGGCCTGGCTTGCGCCGCAGCAAGTGATGGGCATCCCGGTAGCTGATGAGTTTGTTCCTCACTTGGAAGAGATCACGGCACAGTTGCGAGCACGGGGCATTCGCGCGGACGTGGATACTTCCGACGACCGGATGCAGAAAAAAATTCGTAACCACACCACCGGGAAAATCCCATTTATGTTACTCGCCGGTGGACGTGATGTGGAGGCCGGGGCAGTATCATTCCGTTTCCTCGACGGCACACAGTTAAACGGGGTTCCCGTCGCTGAGGCGGTTACGTTGATTAGTGAGTGGATCGTTCAGCGTCGTAACGATGCACCGTCGAAGGAGACCTTTGGCAAACGAGATTAACGAGCAGCAGCGGGTTGACCAGGGCGCTGGGGAAGCGGATCGTTTGCAGCGCCTGTGGGCTCCGTATCGTAAGGCTTATATTGCAGCAAAAAGCGAAGATCCCTTCCTTGAGGCACCAAAGAAAAGCGACGAGGACGGACTCATCGTTGCACGAGGTGAAAAGGTCTATGCTTTGCTGAATCTGTACCCTTATAATGCAGGTCATATGCTGGTAGTTCCGTATAGAAAAGTTTCGAATCTGGAAGACTTGGATTTCGAAGAGTCGGTGGAATTGTTCCAGTACACCCAGATGGCCATTCGGGTTTTAAAGCATGTTTCCAGTCCACATGCGGTCAATGTCGGCATGAATCTCGGCGGGGCTAGTGGCGGTAGCGTTCGCGACCACTTACACATGCATGTGGTGCCGCGTTGGCAAGGTGACGCCAATTTCTTGACAATAATTGATGGAATTAAGGTGTTGCCGGAGTTATTAGCGGATACACGCAGTATTCTGGCGGAAGGCTGGGCAGAAATTGCCGCAGAAAATACTGATAATGAGGGAGTGAATAACGCCACCGATGCTTAGCGTTCATGGTCGAAAACCCGCGGCAGTGGTTGTAGAACCCCTCGCCAAATTGGCAATTGCTGCTGGCTTAACCCCGAATATGGTGACGGTGATTGGGGCAGTTGTGACTACTGCGATTGCCGTCGTATTGATTCCTGCAGGCTTTCTATTGTGGGCGGCGATTTTGTCAGGACTGTTTGCCGCGTTCGACATGATAGATGGCACGATGGCACGCCTGAAAGGCGGGGCATCTGGTTTCGGAGCGACATTGGATGCTACATGCGACCGAATCACTGACGGCGCGCTGTTTGCGGCAATTACTTGGTGGCTGATTTATTCTTACGACGCCCCAAAACCTTTGATAGTAGCTTCACTATTGGTCCTTGTGTCTTCACAAGTCATCAGTTATGTCAAGGCTCGCGGTGAAGCGTCCGGGTTGAATCTGGTTGGAGGGCTTGTAGAACGACCGGAACGTTTGATCGTTGCTTTAGCCGGAATTGGTCTGCAAGGCCTCGGGGTGCCGTACGCGATTGATTTCGCATTGTGGATTTTAGCGGTCGGTTCGGTGTTTACGGTTTACCAGCGGATTTCTATGGCCCGGCGTCTCGACTCTATTGCGAGGAAGGCCACTGCATGAAAAAAGATTTCGGATTACACAAACGCCCTCCATGGCAAGAGAATATCGTGGCTTACGGCTATTTTGCAGGATGGTCCCTAGTGCGGCGTTTGCCTTTATGGTTAACACGCAGGGTCTTTGAAAAAATTGCCGACGCGGTTAGCAGAAATGGTAAAGGTCCTGAACAGCTACGGAAGAATCTGACCCGTGTCGTCGGACCTGAAAACGTGACCAAACAATTGGTACGCGACTCAATGCGAAGCTACTTCCGTTATTGGTTAGAAGCCTTCCGGCTTCCTACTATGCAGTACGAACACAACCTGCCGCAACGGCTCGCTGCAGGTGTATCTGGGCGTTCTGCTTTTGACGCCGCGCTAAGTCGTGGGCGTGGAGTAGTGCTCGCGCTGCCGCACACCGGCAATTGGGATATGGCTGGTGCGTTTGTTGTCGCCCATTACGGACAATTTGCTACAGTTGCCGAGCGAGTTAAACCTGAATCTTTGTTCGACGCTTTCGTAGAATATCGCAACTCGATTGGGTTTGATGTCATCCCTCTCACTGGTGGGGATAAACCCCCGTTTCCGTACCTTAAACAAGTGCTTAATGACGGTGGGGTAGTTGCGCTATTATGCGAGCGTGACCTGAAGAATACCGGAGTGATTGTTGATTTCTTCGGCGAACCTGCTTCCATGGCGGCGGGACCAGCTGCTCTTGCCAGAGAGACCGGAGCTACCTTGTTTGCTGTGCACTCGTGGTACCAAGGAATTGACGATGGTGCATCGCCGAATTGGGGCCTAGCGGCCACTCACGAAATTGAGGTCAGTGATGTGCAATCGACAACTCAGCGTCTAGCCGATGCATTCGCTGAGAATATCGCGAAAACTCCGCAAGATTGGCATATGCTGCAGCCCGTGTGGCTGCGAGACCTCGATCCGGAGCGGATGAGCCAACAACAACTCGATGCTTTGCGTGCGCACACCCAGGAAGAAAAATAGGTCGATTCACGATGCGCATTGGAATAGTCTGTCCATACTCTTTTGATGAACCGGGCGGGGTGCAGGCTCATATCTATGACCTTGCGACAATACTGATTACTCGTGGACACACCGTTCGTGTCCTTGGTCCAGCTGCTGAAGAAACCGACGTTCCCGATTTTGTTGTTAAGGGCGGTGGATCGTTTCCCATCCGATATAACGGCTCAGTTGCGCGTTTGTCCTTTGGTCTACACGTTCGTCGAACTGTAAAAAGATTTCTTCGTGAAGGACAGTTTGATGTTCTACACATCCATGAACCGAATTCACCGAGTTATTCGATGGCGGTTCTGCGAATGGCGCAGGGGCCGATAGTCGCTACTTATCATGCCTCAGCGGAGTCTTCTTTGCTCTTGAATATTTTTAAGCCGATTTTGCGGCCAGTTTTGGACAAGGTTCGAGCGGGTATTGCAGTATCGGAAATGGCGCGTCGCTGGCAAGTTGAACAACTCGGTGGTGACCCGGTGCTGATTCCGAATGGCGTCGATACTTCAGTCTATGCCCAGCACCGTGTTCCGTTAGAAGAGAAAACCGCACCGGTTGAGATCGTGTTTCTCGGACGCTTAGACGAATCGCGTAAAGGTCTGGACGTGCTATTAGAAGCCCTGCACCAGCTCGACCGAGACGTGCGGGTGACGATCATGGGCGGAGGACGCAAGCGCAAAGTACCGGGGATAGATTTCGTCGGGCGGGTGAGTGATGCTGAAAAGGCCGCGATTTTGGGTCGTGCTGATATTTATGTCGCACCCAATTTAGGGGGCGAAAGCTTCGGAATCGTGTTAGTCGAAGCGATGGCGGCAGGATGTGCCGTCGTTGCTAGTGACCTTGAGGCTTTTGAAGTTGTATGCGATGCAGCGAACGAATCACCCGCAGGGGTATTGTTCCGGACCGGTGATAGCGCTGACCTCATGCGGGTATTGCGAATGCTTGTTGATAATTTCGAGCATAGAAGGCGTTTAGTGGAAGCAGGGATCAAGCGTGCACACAACTTTGATTGGGAATCCGTCGCAACGCAGGTAGAAACGGTGTATGAAACCGTAGTCAACGGTACGAAGGTGCGATACGGCAAATGATGTTTGATCTTGCTCTCGCATTGCTATTGATTTGTGTCGTTAGTGCATTATTATGGATTTATTTTACTGCGCAGCGCCTACATCGCTTGCACATCCGACTCGATGCGGCACTGCAATCATTGCAAGCAGCACTCGATCGTAGAGTGGCTGTGGTTGCTGTTGTGAGTACCCATTTGGCTCCCCAAGCTAGGGAAGTGGAATCGATTCGTCTCGCGCACGGCAATTTGGCTCCGAGAGAAGGTGCAGAACGGGAGCTATCCGCCAGGGTCAACAAAGAGTTTGTGGCGGACAAATCTGTCGATGATTCTGCAACCGGCAGCCTTGTTGCCCACGAACTCAGTTCCCATTATGCGGAGCTGGTTGATGCGGATGTACGCGTTGAGCTTGCACATAGGTTTTACAACGAAGCAGTTGCGAGCACACGTGGCTTAAGGTTGCGCCCGCTGGTAAGAAATTTCCGCTTGGGTGGTAGAGCACCGCTACCAGATTTCTTTCAATATACTTCGTATTTGAGCTCTTAAGCGTCGCAATTTTCTTTCCGTTCTGGGGCATTGCACTGTATTGGTTTTCGTACGGTTATTCGTTGATGATGTCTTCTACCGATACTGGTGGTCCTAAAAGCAGTAGAAGACTGAATATGGTCGTTACCACTACTAACACCACAACGATACTGCGGGCTGGGTAGCGAACGGTTTGGTATAAAACCCAGTCAAAAATCCCTTCTGGATGAGTCTCTGTTTCAGTATTTCGGAACCGCCAACCGCCTTCGAGGTGGCCTTGCTTTTCTGCCCAACGAGCAAACGGCCATGCGGCGAACGGTATGACTGATACCAACAAACCAGTGAGGCCCAGGTTGGGAGTCCATCGATTATTGACCCAGATCAGTGTCGTCATTACCACGAAGCATAAGAATCCAAAGCCGTGGATGCTACCGGTGATGGGAACGACAGAATCAGTGGTGCCAGAGTATTTTAGGGTCATACCCAAGAGCAATAGCGCCCAGGTGATCGTTTCCAAGATCGCCGCGGTTCGGTGGAGTTTTTGTGGAGTCATGATCGTAACTCTAGTTCTTCAACAATTTGTGAGTATATGACACACGGAGCTTAGTTTAGGGGCAGAGTAAAATTTCACGATAGTCTTGTAATCTTTATCACTAATCTAACGGTGAATGAGTGGAGCGCTATGGAAGTGAAATTAAGCGAGGTAAGTCGTGTTCTGCGTGTGGATGAGATTCCATTATGCCAACGACTAGAAAGTGACTCGAAAACTCCGGAAAGTTGTTGGTTCCACGCACTTTGGCGCCCGTCAAGGTTGGAACGTACTTATGTCAGACTTGTCGCAATGGTGGCGCAGGAAGGAATGGTGCGTGACCATCGGCAGACTCATTGCTTTGATAGAACCAATTAGCAAACCTAAACGGCCGGTATATATGAGCTTGCAGTGGCACGTATACTAAACGGAGTTAAAGACGCTTAGAAACTATTACATCTAGCTGTTGAAGCTGTTGAAAGGAATGACATGGCAGGCCACTCAAAATGGGCAAACAACAAACACAAAAAGGCTGCCAATGATGCCAAACGAGGGAAAGAATTCGCGAAACTCGTTAAGAATATTGAAGTAGCCGCCCGCAACGGTGGCGGTGACCCTGCGGCTAACCCAACGCTTGACGACATGATCAAAAAAGCGAAGAAGGCCTCAGTTCCTGCTGACAATATCGAACGTGCACGGAAACGTGGATCCGGGGAAGAAGCTGGAGGCGCTGATTGGCAGTCCTTGATGTATGAAGGTTACGCGCCAAACGGTGTGGCAATGTTGATTGAATGCCTGACCGACAACAAAAACCGCGCTGCCACCGAGGTGCGTACTGCAATGACTAAGAACGGTGGAAACCTGGGTGAGTCTGGATCTGTGGCTTATATGTTTAGCCGGACGGGCTATGTTCTGGTAGATAAAAAGGCTAGCCTGACCGAAGATGAGCTTTTGCTTGCTGTTTTGGAAGCTGGCGCAGAGGAAGTTAAGGACCAAGGCGAGAAATTCGAGGTTATCTGTCAACCAACGGATGTACCCGCCGTGCGTAGCGCACTAGAAGAAGCGGGGATCGAAGTTGAGGATTCAGATCAGGATTTTCGAGCATCGGTCGATGTGCCGCTGGATGCCGAAGGTGCTAAGAAGGTTTTCAAATTGATTGATGCTCTCGAAGATGTAGATGATGTGCAAGACGTCTACACAAATCTGACTGTGTCTGATGAAGTCATGGAAGAGCTTAACTCTTAATTCGGATGAATTTGGCAGGGCTACGCGTCATGGGGATTGACCCAGGGCTAACGCGCTGTGGACTATCCGTTGTGCAATCGGGTAAAGGCCGAGCTATTTATCCGCTGTCCGTAGGTGTAATTCGTACCCCCAGCGACGCTCCGTTGACTGATCGTCTCCTCCGCATCTCGAACGCCGTAGGAGAATGGATCGATGATTATCAGCCGGACGTTGTCGCCATTGAGCGTTTATTTGAGCGCGGCAACGTCTCGACAGTCATGCACACAGCACATGCCGTGGGGGTCTTGATATTAGCAGCTGCGGAACGTGGACTGCCGGTAGATATGTACACGCCTTCCGAAGTGAAAAAAGCTATTACAGGAAATGGCCGGGCGGATAAAAAGCAAATGACGGCCATGGTTAAACGAATTCTGGGCTTGTCTGAAGCCCCAAAACCTGCAGATGCGGCAGACGCCCTCGCCTTGGCTATTTGTCACTGTTGGCGTGCGCCAGCCTTAGCCCAGAGACGCCAGCTGTTACACAAATCACTAGAGAAAGATTCCTAACCTGACTATGATCGCCTCTTTACGTGGAACAGTAATCGCTATTGGCTTGAATGCCGCCGTTATAGAGTGCGCGGGTGTCGGTTACCGGGTGATAGCTACACCGAAGACTCTCGCCAGTCTTAACCTGGGTGAACAGACGTCAATTTTGACTACGCTTGCGGTCAGAGAAGATTCAATGACGTTGTATGGCTTTAGCGATATCGGTGACCAAGAAATGTTCACCGTATTGCAAACGGTGTCTGGTTTTGGGCCGAAACTGGCCATGACAGCATTGGCTGTGCTGAACGCCGAAGAACTTGCGATTGCAATTTCCACCGGCGAAGCAAAAACCCTGCAGCGTATCCCGGGAATTGGCAAGCGGGTAGCTGAGAGATTAATTGTCGAGCTGAAAGATAAAGTAGCGCAATGGCAACCAGCAGAGGTCGAAGGAACATTGAGCGCTAAGAGCGATTCCACTACAGATTTTGCAGAGAATGCCCAGGCGGGGATAGCTGACCACGTTGTGGAAGCGCTGGTTGGATTGGGCTTCAGTGAAAAGCAAGCAGCCGGTGTTGTGGATCGGGTTCTGAGACAACAACCAGACGCGGATTCGTCGGCTGCGTTACGCGGCGCACTTGCCGAGCTGGGGCCGAAAAAATAATCCGGAAATGAGCTGGTGAATAATGTCAGATATAGAACGCACAGAATTTGAATTGCCCCAAGGTTTAGCTTCACATAGCGAGATTCATGGCGGTGGCGCTGCGACTTCTGCAAAGGGCATCCGGTCAAAAGATGCTGCAGTGGACCCACATCGGCATAGCGGTGAGCAAGACATTGAGCGTTCACTACGCCCGAAGAGCTTGCACGAATTTATTGGCCAACCGAAGGTCTGTGAACAGCTCTCGCTTGTGCTCGATGGTGCACGTGGACGGAACGTTACTCCTGACCATGTCTTACTTTCTGGACCGCCGGGTTTGGGAAAAACTACCATGGCAATGATCATCGCTGGCGAGCTAGGATCCAGCTTACGCATGACCTCTGGTCCTGCGTTAGAACGAGCGGGTGACTTGGCAGCGATGCTATCGAATCTTATCGAGGGCGATGTGTTGTTCATCGATGAGATACATCGCATGGCACGCTCAGCAGAAGAGATGTTGTACATGGCCATGGAAGACTTCCGCATTGATGTCATCGTCGGCAAGGGACCGGGTGCGACGTCTATTCCACTAGAAATTCCTCCGTTCACGCTTGTCGGCGCCACAACTCGCGCCGGAATGCTCACCGGCCCATTGCGAGATCGATTCGGGTTTAATGCCCAAATGGAGTTCTATGACACCGAAGATCTCACAGAGGTGATCGAACGCACCGCAACAATATTGCAGGTCGACATTGACCATGACGCTGCAATCGAAATCGGATCACGTTCGCGGGGAACCCCACGTATTGCTAACCGTCTGTTGCGCCGCGTCCGTGACTACGCTGATGTGCATGGCTCGGGTCGCATTGATTTAGCATCGGCACGAGGAGCTTTAGACGTTTTTGATGTTGATGAACTTGGTTTAGACAGACTCGACAGAGCAGTTTTAGACGCCTTGGTCAAAGGGCACGGCGGTGGCCCGGTCGGTGTTAACACACTGGCAGTTGCTGTCGGCGAAGAATCCGCAACTGTCGAAGAAGTATGTGAGCCCTACTTAGTCCGTGCAGGGCTATTAGCACGAACTGGCCGTGGAAGGGTAGCTACCGCCCGTGCGTGGCGTCATCTTGGATTGGAACCACCAGAAACCGCACTCGGCCAGTACGACTAAGTCGTTTCACCATCGAGCGCAGAAATTCGGTGCGGTAACGGCAGGCTCTTGTGTTCGCTAACCTCCGTAGAGGCTGACAATGATCAGCGATCATGGCTAAGTAGCATTGCCTTAACCGTGTCTGGCACACTATGGAGCATGGATATTATTCTGATCATTGCTCTTTTAGCCCTGTTCCTACTCCCTTCCTTTTTCATGATGCGCAAACAGCGGAAACAGCAAGAAGAGCTACGTAGTTTTCAACAAGCTTTAAACCCTGGTGACCGCGTGATTTCGGCTGGAGGAATTCACTTGGTGCTGACCGACATCGGTGAAACCACTGTGACTGGAGAACTGGCTCACGGCGTTGAAGTCACTATGGAGAAGATCGCGATTCTTCGCCCGGCAGATCAGGTAAGCCCGGCAGATAACACCTCGACAGCTAATGGTGCACATCACCCAGAAAATGATGAGCGCGACCGTTAACTAAAGAAATACCTCATTGGTTCAAATCGTTCTTCAGGAGAGACACCCTTGCCGGAATTAACAAATAAGGCCAAACACGTGGGAAATTCCCGTAGCTGGCCTGTTAAGGCTTTAGCCTGGTTTATCCTCGTCACCGTGGCGTTGTTTTCCCTCATTTTATTTACTGGGGATCGCCAAGCGGCGCCTCGCTTAGGCATTGACTTACAGGGTGGCACCCGCGTGACGCTGGTGCCACAAGGTGATGAACCAACTCAGGATCAGCTAGACCAAGCGCGCGCGATTTTGGAACAACGCGTCAACGGCATGGGAGTCTCTGGAGCCCAGGTGGTCGCTGACGGGAACACGCTCGTTATCACTGTGCCGGGCGAAGACACGGCACAGGCCCGGGCTGTTGGTCAGACTTCTCAGTTGTTGTTCCGTCCGGTTGCCCAACAGCCATCTCCAAACCCAGCAAAATTGGCTGAAATTCTTGGAGATATGGCAAATCGGTGGGTGGAATACGATTTAATAGACAAGACGCATGCAGAAGGAACCATCGACCGTATCTATGCGGCTTTCGAAGAACAAGAAGGCCAAAGTGAAGCAACTGCGGGTGTGAACCTAGCGGAAAAACCTAAAATTACTACGAAACCCAAACCGGAGCCTGCGAACTCCTTAGAACAAGCAGAACGTAGGGAAAAGACTACCGAGATGCTGATTGAAGATCGGCAATCAGAAGATCCTACGACGCAAGCAGCCGCTAGCGCACTGATGACCTGTGATGCAGATGTTGACCCGTTGTCTGGTGCTGATGATCCCGCACGTCCACTAGTTACCTGTGACTATGATCAAGGCCATCCATACTTGCTGCAACCTGCTCCTTTGCTGAATGGCATAACTGACTCAGACGGACCCCGGCTAACGGGTAACGAGATTGACACTAATAGTCCAATCAATGGTGGTTTCAATCAGCACAGCGGTCAGATGGAAATTTCTTTTGCGTTCAAAACAGGCTCGGGGCCATCAGGCGCACAAACCTGGGCTGATTTGACGCAAGAATACCTACAACAACAGATCGCGATCACTTTGGACTCGAACGTGATCTCGGCGCCAGTGATCCAGGGCGTAACTCCCTATGGCTCTACCACGTCAATTACTGGCCAGTTCAGCCAGGAGGAAGCTCAAGAATTAGCCAACAACTTGCGTTATGGTGCGCTGCCACTTTCCTTCGTTGGTGAAGACGGTACGCCAGGTGGTACTGCGGAAACAGTGCCACCGTCGCTGGGACAAGCTGCACTGAAGGCAGGATTGATTGCCGGGCTAGTCGGTCTTGCTCTAATCGCAGTTTTTGTTTTCTATTATTACCGACTGCTTGCGCTAATTTCTCTGGTGTCCCTCGCAGCAGCTGGCTTGATTACGTATGCCGCAATTGTACTTTTGGGGCGCTGGATTGGTTATTCGCTAGATCTTTCGGGAATCGCGGGTCTGATTATCGGTATCGCGACAGCAGCCGATTCTTTCGTGGTGCTTTATGAGCGCATTAAAGATGAACTACTGCAAGGGAGAACGTTCCGATCTGCAGCTCCACGAGCATGGGATCGTGCAAAGCGCACAATTGTCACAGGAAACGTTGTAACGCTCATTGGTTCCGTCGTGGTTTATTTCCTCGCAGTAGGCGACGTCAAAGGCTTTGCATTTACGCTGGGCATCACAACTGTATTTGATATCGTCGTGTCGTTCTTGGTGACGGCACCATTGATGATCATGGCGGCACGGAAGCCGTTCTGGGCTAAACCACAAGTTAATGGACTAGGAAAGGTCTATGACCTCGTCGAAGAGCGGCGTACGGAATCTGAAGAAGCGGGCGAGGAGAAAACCCATGGCTAAACAATCTCTTGTTAACCGCTTGACTACTGGTGACGGCGGCGTCGATTTCATCGGGCGTACCAAGATTTTCTACATTATTACCGTCGCTTTGATCCTCATTAGTTTGGGGTCAATGCTGTTCCGCGGTTTTTCAATGTCGATTGATTTCCAGGGCGGCACTAGGATGACCATGCCGGCCGGTGATCTTGTTGCGGAAGAGGTTGAGGCAACTTTTGTTGAAGCAACAGGGATCGAACCAGAGGTTACACAAATCGTTGGATCCGGTGATTCCGAAACTCTCGAGATTACTTCCGAACACCTCTCACAAGCCCAAATCGACGAAGCGCGCCTGGCTATCTATGAAAAACACGAGCCGCTTGACCACACTGGCGCTCCGTCTCCGGATGCGATTGGTGATTCTACGGTTTCTGAATCTTGGGGCGATACGATCACCCATCGCATGCTGCTGTCGATGGTGGTTTTCCTAGTGTTTGCCACGATTTATGTCGCGTTCCGCCTGCAAAAGTATATGGCCGTTGCTGCTATGGGGGCATTGGTCGTGGACGGCATCGTGATTGCCGGTATTTATTCGTTGTTCGGTTTCGAAGTATCACCTGCAGTCATCATTGGCTTGCTCACCGTGTTGACATTCTCCATCTATGACACGGTCATCGTTTTCGATAAAGTGAACGAAAATACTGAGGGTGTTACTGCTTCTCGGCGAGCAACGTACAGCGAAGAAGCTAATAGAGCAATTAATCAGACAGTGATGCGTTCGATTTCCACCTCGGTGATCTCTGCATTGCCGATTATTGCGCTATTCGTGGTCGCCGTATGGTTGATGGGAATTGGAACGCTGCGCGATTTGGCCTTGGTACAGCTTATTGGTGTGATCGAGGGAATTTTCTCGTCGATTTTCCTAGCAACACCGTTGTTGGTATCGCTGGTGAATCGGAGCAAGAAAATTAAGAAACACAACCAAGAAGTTGCCGACTATCGTGCTGCAGAAAAACATCAGGATCACAGTATGGACCCTGATACCGACGGGGATAACATTGAGCATCGTACCTTTGCTCCGCCTGAGGTAGCCCCGGTCGCTGCCCCAAAGCCAGATGACGATGGTCGCCTTCGTAATAGCGGTGGTAGCACCTGGCGCCCGGAGTAGGTCTCGTAAGCAAACGCGAGACTTGATAATGATGAGGAACGACCACCCTATGACGTATTCTCGAAATTCGGAAACGTTATGTCCCCGCCGTGGAGTAAGTCGCTTCGGGGCATTAGCGGTTTCGTTGGCGCTGGGGGCAACGTTAACAGCGTGTGCAGATGAGCCAGCACCGGAGGCCGTGGACCGCCCAGGGTGGATCACAACTGTTGACGACGGAACACAGGATCTTAATTACCAATCGTCATCACCGTTGACGACCACGAACGCAGGTTCGATCACCGGTAGTTCAACAGCTGCGCAACAGTTGTCTGCTCGCCTGTACCCAGGAGTCCATGTTCCGGGACCACATGGGCAGTTTATTCAAAATAGTGATCTGATTAGCACGCGTTTTTTGCCGGGTCTAAAGCCACAGGTCATTTACACCATTGCTGAGAACGCTCAATTCTCGGATGGTGCGCCTGTGACGTGCTCCGATTTCTTGCTCACTTATACTGCTGGCGTGATGACGGAATTATTCGATTCGCAACTACCATTGATGCAGCACATCGAGGAGTTTGAATGCCAGCCGAATTCTTCACGCTTCGTCGTCAAGTTAGCTGAAGGGACCGGACTGCGGTGGCGTGAACTATTCTCTCCGGGCACGGTGCTGCCCGCGCACGCGATTGCGTCGCGGGCGGGGATGCCTTTGGCTGCGTTACATAATGCGTTGCAGAATCGTGATGCGCAAGCATTATTGGAGCCTGCCAAAATTTGGTCAGAAGGTTTTGACCTCGCGAATTTCGACCCGTTATTGCAAGTTTCTTTTGGGCCGTTTCTTATTGATCACGTCACTGATGACGGCGCAGCAATCTTGACTCGGAATGAGACTTATTACGGGGATAATGCTCAGCTAGGAAGTCTTGCGGTCTGGCCCGCAAGAGCTGATACGGCCGCATTACTAGAACGCGATTCCTTGGATATCGTCGATGTCAGCGAGGTTGAACCGGATTGGTTGGACCGTAATGCTGCAGGCAATAAGTTCGATGTCTTCCCGGAAGTCGGCGAGCTCACCGACGCGTTGTTGCTTTCGGATAATGGCATCTTTGCCGAAGCACCGAAGCGTCGTGCATTTGCTGCGTGTATTGACCAGGAAGCAGTTGCAGCCGCATCTTCTGCGGCATCTGGAGTGGATGTCGGTGCTGTTTTATGGCAGAGCGTTGAACATGAGGATCCTGCCCGCCAACATTTGCGGGATATTTCTGATCCGCATCGTGCGGTAAATATGGAGGTGGCTCGAGAATTAGCCGGCGAGACAATTCGCATAGGCTATCGTGGACAAGATCAACGGCTCGCGAAAATGGTGGAAAAAATAGCCGAATTATGTAGGCCAGCCGGTATCGAGGTTGTGGACGTATCAGTTCCCGAGACGACCGCAGAGGATTTGCATCGTAGCGACGGACCTTTTACCGACGCGACTTCCGCCCGGGGGGACAACCCCGAAGGTGTGGAAGTACTAGGAAACTCGGTGATCGATGAGGGGGCTTCGAGTGCCGAAAACGCTGAAGATACTGCAGATGCAGCAGAAAATATCTCCGGACAGAAGATTGATGCCTACCTAGGTGCGATTTATCCGCCAAATCTCGATGTGGGAGCGACGGTACATACCGACGATGTTAATGCTCTACGTGATGCGGAGAAAAGAATGTGGGAGCAGATGCATACGATTCCACTGGCAGCGCAACCTCGAGTATTTGTTATCAACCGAGATGTCGTTAATGCTGTGCCTTATACTGGTGAATCGGCGATAGGCTGGAATATGGATCGCTGGTGGATATCGCGTTAGATTACTCGCAAAGCAACTGGCGAGATTGGGAATAACCACCTTCCAGTTTCATTCTTCGCTAACGTCAAACGTGTTGTTGCTTAGCCCTGAACACAGGCTTGGTAACGAGGACTACTAAACCGCCAACATTGGAATACAGACTGTGACTGAATTTACTAGAACCAACACTCTCGTCGGAGCCCAGAACGTTCTGGAGAAAAAGATTCGTCGGGTCCACGATTTTCCGCAGCCCGGAATCGTGTTTGAAGACTTGACTCCCGTGCTCGCGGACCCCGAATCTTTTGCACAACTAGTCGACGCGGTCGCAGAACAGTGCCAAGCTGCAGGTGCGGAAATCATTGGTGGTCTGGATGCACGTGGTTTCTTGTTGGGGTCTGCAGTTGCATATAAATTGGGACTAGGAATTCTTGCGATACGCAAGCAAGGGAAGCTTCCTCCACCAGTGCACAGCCAAGAATACAGCCTGGAATATGGCGAGGCTGCTTTGGAAGTTCCTGCGAACGGAATTGAGCTTTCTGACAAAAACGTTGCACTTGTCGACGATATCTTAGCGACAGGGGGTACCCTTGGCGCTGCAGCCAAACTGCTTGCTACGTGCGGAGCGAACGTAGTGGCTAACGTTGTGATTTTAGAAATACCCGGTTTGGGTGGGCGGGAACAGCTTGGCGGCGATAACCTAGTAGTTATCTATCCCAACAGAGGACGCTAATTTCCGGAAAGGCCATCTATGACTGACAACAAAGCAGCGAAACGGCCGTCACCGAGTGTGCGCAGCATGTCCGCGCGCCTCGCGAGATCATTGACTTCAGGCAAGGTGAAGATCAAACCTGTACTGGAACCATTGATGTCGATTCACCGCGAATTTCATCCAAAAGCTGACGCTGATGTTATCAATCGAGCCTACGAGACGGCTGAACGATTGCATGAGGGGGTAACCCGTAATTCAGGTGATCCTTATATCACGCATCCGCTAGCTGTGGCGACCATCGCCGCCGAGATTGGCATGGATACCACAACCGTGGTGGCTGCATTGCTGCACGATACGGTTGAGGACACCGATTATTCGTTGGAGGACCTGACACGTGATTTTGGAACTGAGGTTACGCGGCTGGTCGATGGCGTCACAAAACTGGATAAACTAGCTTTCGGAAGTGGTGCAGAAGCGGAGACGATCAGGAAGATGATTGTCGCAATGTCTAAAGATCCGCGTGTGCTGGTAATTAAAGTCTCCGACCGCCTGCATAATATGCGCACCATGCGCTTTTTGCCCCCTGAGAAACAGGCAAAGAAAGCGCGTGAAACCCTAGAAATCATCGCTCCACTGGCGCACCGACTGGGTATGGCCTCGGTAAAATGGGAACTAGAAGATCTGGCTTTTGCCATTCTTTACCCGAAGAAATATGACGAAATCGTCCGAATGATTGCAGATCGAGCTCCCCAGCGCGATCGTGTATTGAAAGAAATTACTAACGAAGTTTCTTCGACGCTGAAGGCCAATGGTATCGAAGCCGAAGTACGTGGCCGCCCGAAGCATTACTGGTCGGTCTACCAAAAAATGATCGTTCGAGGTCGCGAATTTGCCGAGATCTTTGATCTGGTTGGTATTCGTATTTTGGTCAACGACGTCAATAGTTGCTACGCGGCGATTGGCGTGGTTCATGGTTTGTATTCTGCTTTGCCGGGCAGATTCAAAGATTATATTGCCCAGCCGAGGTTCGGGGTTTATCAGTCTTTGCACACTACGGTAATTTCTGGTGCAGGTAAGCCATTAGAAGTGCAAATACGGACGCATGAAATGCATCATAACGCCGAGTATGGGGTAGCTGCACACTGGCGTTACAAAGAGCTTAAAGGAAAAAACAGCGGCAAAGATGCCGAAGTAGATCAAATGGCGTGGATGCGTCAACTGTTGGACTGGCAGAAAGAAGCGGCTGATCCAAACGAATTTTTGGATTCTTTACGTTATGACCTTACCTCCAGCCAGATTTTTGCCTTTACGCCGAAGGGCGACGTTATAACTCTTCCCGCTGGGTCAACTCCAGTTGATTTTGCATATACGGTGCATACTGAGGTCGGTCATCGTTGCATCGGTGCCAAAGTTAACGGAAAACTGGTGGCTTTGGAATCTGCGTTAAAATCGGGCGACCGCGTGGAAATTTTTACCTCAAAAGATCCCAATGCGGGGCCATCTCGTGACTGGCAGAACTTTGTAGTTTCGCCGAGGGCTCGAGCAAATATCCGGCAGTGGTTTGCGAAAGAGATGCGTGAGGTGCATCTAGAGGCCGGTAGGGATGCGTTGGCGGCAGAGATCCAACGTGGCGGGCTTCCAATGCATCGTCTTTTTACGACTAGCTCCATGAAGCAGGTAGCTACTCAGCTGCATTACCCAGACATCGATGCCCTTTATACTGCAATTGGCGCTGGTCATGTGTCGGCACAGCACGTCGCGAACCAACTTATGGCAATGTTCGGCGACCAAGAAGATGCCGTGGATGCACTGGCAGACCGCACGCCATTGAGCGAACTATTGCAATCCAAACAGCAGGCAGCCCATCAAGATCACAATCGTAGCGGGATTTTGGTCGAGGGCAATCCGGATGTGCTGGCAAAAATTGCTAAGTGTTGTCAGCCTGTTCCCGGCGATGAAATTTTTGGTTTTATCACGCGCGGTGGGGGCGTATCGGTGCACCGTGCTGATTGTACTAACGCGACTAAATTGCGCGATGAGCCAGAACGTGTGCTTGAAGTCAGTTGGGCGAATAACGTTGATACTGAGGGGGCCTTTAGTGCCACCTTGCAGTTGGAGGCGCTAGATCGGCAGGGGCTTTTGTATGACCTGACCGGGATTTTTCAGAAATCTTCGTTGTCAGTGCTTTCGATGAATTCGCAAAGTTCGGAAGACCATGTGGCGACGGTCCGGTTTACCTTTACTGTTTCGGGCAGCAAACAGCTGGGAGCCTTGATGAATACTCTGCGAAACACTGAGGGCGTATTCGACGTTTACCGGGTGACAGCCTAGTAATTAGGCCGATGATTTTCTCTCGTCGGCCGTAATCGATTCACCATCGCAAGACAAAGGGGACTCGTTAAGCAGTGCAACTGCTCAACGAGTCCCCTTTGTTATAGATCAACCATGATCTGCGACTTATTTTATCCGGGAACGCCCGGAATAACGCGTTAAGTCGAGAATTGTTAACGGGCTTATGCCTCGTTAGCCTCTGGTTAGATTACCTTCAAGCTCTTCAAGAAAGCGAAGATCGTGCTGGCAACGCCAACGACACCGGAGATGGCCTTCAAGATTTTGTTGAAGCTATCAAAGTTGAATCCACCTTCGCCGGTTGAAGAGCCGTTGCCGGTCTCCTTGGCGCCAGTTCCGGATTCTTTGGTGTCTGCATCATTTGAAGAGCCGGCGAAGGTCTCAGAGATGTTAGAGCTAAATGTTGCAGTTTTGTTCTGAGCAGGCTGTCCCTCAACAGCGATAGCTGGAGCGGCAGTCAGGGCAGTAGTGGACAGTGCGAGGGCAGTTGCGCCGGCCAAAACTGCCTTGCGAGGGGAAAACTTCATATTGCCTGAATTCCTTAGAACTAGATGTGTCTGGACTTTGCTCAGCATAACGCAGGTTCCTCTCTGCTTGCAAGTGTTTTCACTAGGAGATGTCAGATTGTTTAAGACTCCTGTACAACAGCTTTCTTGATTCGGACTTCTTCAGATGGTGTACCGTCACCGGAGCCGTCCTCGGTGCCGGCTTGCGCAATTGCGTCCAATGTCTTCAGTCCCTCGTCGTTGATTTGTCCGAAGTAGGTGTAATTGGCTTGTAGCGGGGAATCTTTATAGTTCAGGAAGAACTGTGAACCATTGGTGCCGGCGCCTGCGTTAGCCATGGCAATGGATCCACGGGGGTATACAACTTGAGTTGACGCGGCTTCATCTCCAAATTCATCAGTTGGGTATTCGTTGGCGAACTGGAATCCCGGACCGCCGGAACCTTGGCCTGTTGGATCGCCGCATTGCAAGACGTGGATTCCAGAAGTAGTCAGGCGGTGGCAGACGGTGTCATCGTAGTACCCCGCGTTTGTCAAATGTTCGATTGCATTCACCGTGCATGGCGCTACTTCGCGGTCAAGCTCCATGCCGATTTCGCCCTGCGAGGTTTCCAACGTGACATTTACGTGCCCCCGTGCAGAAACTTCATCCGTATCCGGAATGCCTGCGTCGGAAGCCCCATTTTCGGCGTCGCGCTTCTCATAGGTGCAAGTCACGGTTTGGGGAAGTTTTTCGGAGCGCTCCAATGCGAGGGGCTCTACATCTGGAGCGTCTGGGGTTGTGCTTTCTTCTTCTGCAGTAAGATCCGCCTCGTCACCGTCCCGGGTTGCCAATAACCAAATGCCTCCCACTAAAACGACGATTGCGAGTGCTGCGATCGCTGCTATTCCCAAAGGGCGGGATTTTTCTTTACGTTCGCGAGACTTGAGCGCTTTGTCGAGTTCGTCAAGCGATTCTGCGCCTCGTTGTTGGTTGTTTTGTTGTTTCTTTTCCACTGTTGGACTTTCTACTAGCGGTTACTGTCCTGAGCCTAGGCATCTGCGAAGAGTTTAACGAATATGGCTGACAGTTGGGGAGCATAAGTCTTTGCAATATCTTCAATAGCACTGAGGATTTCATGACAGACCACCTGCGACTTGCTGCCGATAAGTCAGAAATGAATACAGTGGCCACCCAAATGGTGGCGGGATTTCCTAGCCATGATTACTATTGTGGGCATGGCTACTACTAAATTTCACGATGAAGAAACTGCTACCGTCGGAGAGCTGCCAAAGGTCGGTGACAAGCTGCCTGACTTTACCGTTGTTGGCTCCGACCTGCAGGAATTTTCTTTGGCGGATTTCTCTGGCAAGAAGCTAGTTCTCAATATTTTCCCGTCCTTGGACACGGGTGTTTGTGCAACTTCTGTGCGTCGTTTCAATGAAGAAGCTGCCAGTCTCGAGGACGCTGCCGTTTTGGGAATTTCCGCGGATTTGCCAATGGCACACGGTCGGTTTACCGATGCAGAAGGCATCGATAACGTTAAAACGGGCTCGGTCTTCCGCTCCAGCTTTGGCAAGGATTATGGCGTCACACTCGAGGGATCCCCGCTGAAGGGATTGCTCGCTCGCACCGTGATCGTCGCTGATGCGGAGCACACCATCACCCACGTGGAGCTTGTAGAGGAAATTACCTCTGAACCTAATTACGACGCCGCTTTGGAAGCGTTACAGAAATAGCTCTGTATACGACAGTGCGGTGGCCCGGCAATAATCCGTTAAAATCTGCCCATGGAGATTTCTGGATTTGCTGCAGGGCCGTATAAAACCAACTGTTATATTGTTTCAGATAATGGGCGTGCGATCGTGGTTGATCCCGGAATGCATGCTGTAGACCGCGTCGTGCAAGCAACTGAATCGTTGCAGCTCGAGGCGGTTTTTCTGACCCATGGGCATTTTGACCACACGCGATCCGCCGGTGATTTAGCCGCGAAATTCGATATTCCGGTTTATATTCATGCTGCTGATGAATTCTGGTTGAATGATATGACCGATCTGCCTTCCCAGATGCAGGCGCTATTCGACGTAGCTAACATGGTCCCGATTAAAGACTTGCGTATTATCGGAACCCCAGGTTCGCGCAACGAACCAATATCGCTCGAATTGCTGGGACATCATTTTCGTGTGGTCCACGCACCAGGACATTCACCTGGCTGTGTGATGTTGCAAAACGAAGATGTTATTTTCTCTGGTGACGTGCTGTTTCGGGGAGCTATCGGTCGGACTGATCTGCCTTTTTCAGATCAGCAGGCAATGATTTCTTCTTTGCGTGAGGTTGTCGCAGTTTTGCCTGATGAGCTAGCCGTCTTGCCTGGTCACGGTCCTACAACCGTAATGAAATACGAGAAGGCTACCAATCCATTCTTAGCGGAGTATAGGGGCTAAACTGGTTGCCTGTGAGTACTTCGAAATTCAAAGCAGCAGCCCCGAAGGGTGTGCCAGATTATGTTCCGCCACAGTCAGCGACGTTTGTGAAAGTGCGTGACACGTTAGTGCATCATGCTCGTTTAGCAGGATTCGAGCATATTGAGCTCCCGATTTTTGAAGATACACAGCTTTTCGCCCGAGGCGTAGGTGAATCAACCGACGTGGTATCGAAAGAGATGTATACTTTCGCAGACCGTGGTGATCGTTCTGTGACTTTACGTCCGGAAGGTACTGCGGGGGTGGTGCGTGCTGTCATCCAGCATGGTCTCGATCGTGGTCCTCTGCCAGCGAAATTGGTATACAATGGGCCGTTCTTTCGCTATGAACGGCCACAAGCAGGTCGCTATCGGCAGCTCCAACAAGTTGGCGTTGAGGCGATTGGTGCAGATGATCCTGCACTGGACGCTGAAGTAATAGCGATTGCAGATCGGGCATATAAAGCGCTTGGTCTCCGTGGTTACCGTTTGGAAATCACTAGTTTGGGTGACCACAATTGTCGTCCGCAATACCGTCAGAAGCTGCAGGATTTCTTGTTTCAGCTAGATTTAGATGAGGAGACTCGTAAGCGTGCTGAAATCAATCCTTTACGGGTACTGGATGATAAGCGTGAAACGGTGCAAAGTCAGCTTGCCGACGCGCCCCTAATGCTGGATCACCTTAACGACGAGTGCCGTGCTCACTTCGATGCGGTAACGAACTATCTGGATGAGATGGGAATCGAATACACGATTAACCCTCGTATGGTTCGTGGTTTGGATTATTACACGAAGACTTGCTTCGAATTCGTCCACGATGGTTTGGGTGCACAATCGGGCATTGGTGGTGGCGGCCGTTACGACGGGCTGATGGCTCAACTCGGCGGACAGGAACTGTCAGGTATAGGCTTCGGTCTGGGAGTTGACCGCGCGATCCTGGCATTGGAGGCCGAAGGTATCACGCTGAAAGGAACTGAACAGAGAGTTGAGGTTTTTGGTGTTCCGTTGGGCGAAGTTGCCGGTGCTCGCATGCCACTGTTGCTTAACTCTTTAAGGCAAGAGGGTATTTCTGCGGATATGGCCTACGGGGGCAAGGGAATGAAAGGGGCCATGAAAGCTGCTAACCGTTCCGGCGCGGCCTATGCCTTGGTGCTTGGCGAGGCAGAGTTAGCCGAGGGCGTGGTGGCGGTTAAAGACCTTGCTGCGCACCAACAAACCGAAGTCCCAGCCGAACAACTAGGGAAGTGGCTACTCGAGAAACTGCGTTAGCACTCGACCTGACTGACTGTAAAGCCTAAGGTTTTTGCTAGGCCGCCAATGGATGTTTCTTTGTATTTAGAGAGCATATCGCGGCCAGTTTCAGCCATTGTATTGATCGCATTGTCCAGTGTGACATGGTGGGTGCCTTCGCCGATCTTGGCTAGACGTGCAGCGTTGATTGCTTTCACTCCGCCAATCGCGTTGCGCTCAATGCACGGAATCTGCACTAATCCACCGACTGGGTCGCACGTTAACCCGAGGTTGTGTTCGAGTGCTATTTCCGCGGCATTTTCAATTTGTGCCGGCGTGCAACCCAGTAGTTGTGCCATTCCTGCAGCGGCCATGGCTGAAGCAGAGCCCACTTCGCCTTGACAACCAACTTCTGCACCCGATATTGAGGCATTTTGCTTGATGATCATGCCGATAGCGCCAGCGGTTAGCAGATAGCGTCGGGCGGATTCCCTGGTGAAATTGGCTTGGAAATCGCGGGCGTAGTGCAAAACTGCAGGAATGATTCCGCAGGCACCGTTGGTGGGTGCAGTTATCACACGACCGCCTGCAGCATTTTGTTCGTTTACTGCTAACGCGTAGAGATTGACCCATTCCATAGCGGAAAAACCGTGCGACGTGTCATCGACAGCGTCGAGAAGCTGCTCATAGACTCGGTGTGCACGGCGCGGTACATGCAATCCGCCAGGTAAATGTCCTTGGGTAGCGATGCCTTCGGTTACGCATGAACGCATAACATCCCACACAGTGGTCAAGTGGTTATTGACGGAATCCAGGCCACCGTTGTCTTTATGTAAAGCCTTTTCATTGGCTTCGACAAGTTCCCAAATTTCCCGGCCCGATTCTTCGCACATGCGCAGTAGTTCCGCGCCTGTCCTAAATGGGTATGGTACTTCTGACTGCCCATCAGCTGCAGCCATACCGGCAGGTACTTCGTTGTCTGTTTCGAGTTCTTTATCTAGCTCTTCTCGCGTGAGGATAAACCCTCCGCCGACAGAAAAGTATTCGATTCCGTTGGCAAGACATTCTCCTTCGGCGTCCCATGCGCTAAATACCACGGCGTTGGGGTGTTGTGGAAGGGGCTCATTAATGAACCGTAGTTCGTAGTGGATTTCCCTATCAGGGCCGGTGGCTGACCCTTTAGTTGGAATGGGTTGGTCTGCTCGGGGTTCGGCGTCGAGTGGTACATCAAGCGGATCCCAGCCGACGAGGCCAAGAATAACTGCACGGTCAGTGGCATGGCCACGTCCAGTAGCGGCTAAGGAACCACGGAGTTCGGCTTGGACTCGGTGAGGAATGGCCGTTAAAGAATTGATGAATGATTTTGCTGCACGCATGGGGCCAACCGTATGAGACGAGGATGGTCCGATGCCGATGGAGAAAATATCAGTCACACTTATGGTCATAGAGATGCCCTCGATTCTTTTATGGGTGTGCACTCTTGCTTTTCGCTGGACTAACCGAGTAAGAAAAATTGTTTAACAATTTTCGAAGCTTGAGGGGTCTAGTCTACGTGCCTTTGAGCCGAACTATCTAGGTGCCAGATTCCCGTAATTTTGTGTGATCGAAATATAAATCGTGAATATGCGTACAAGGCTGTCTCCATGGAAAAATTCGTTCGTCGACAGATTAACCCCGGCATGTGAAGAGTAATAATCAAACAATGTAGGATTGGGACAGTCTAAATATGGTTCAGCGCCCCTTGTTGCGCTAATGTTACCGCTTACGCGTTTGCGGTGCGGTGAGACAAGCAATGCGTGAGAACCATTCGACCCTATGGAAGGATTTTCGATAATCGTGCTGCGCACACATTCAGCAGGACAGCTTGGCAAAGACCTTGCAGGAAACTCAGTAACCCTTGCCGGATGGGTTGCTCGTCGCCGTGACCACGGCGGCGTCATCTTTATCGACCTGCGAGATCATTCTGGATACGTGCAAGCTGTATTTCGTGATTCACAGGTCGCCGAACAAGCCCATGCGCTGCGTTCGGAATACTGCATCGCGATCACCGGAGAAGTAGAGCCACGTCCAGCTGGATCGGAAAACCCAAACCTGTCATCCGGTGAGATTGAAGTTAACGTCACTGAGCTCAAGGTCTTGTCAGCCTCTGAAGCGTTGCCATTCCAGGTCGAAGATGCTTCGTCTAACGACGTAGGCGAAGAAGCACGCTTGCGTCACCGCTATCTGGACCTCCGCCGTCAGAAGCAAGCAGAAGCGTTGAAACTGCGTTCACGTGCTAATCAGGCTGCCCGCCGCGTGTTGGACAAGCATGATTTTTTGGAGATTGAAACCCCAACTTTGACTCGTTCCACGCCTGAAGGCGCACGGGATTTCGTTGTGCCAGCACGTCTGAAACCAGGGTCCTGGTATGCACTACCGCAGTCCCCGCAGCTTTTCAAGCAGTTGTTGATGGTTGCAGGCATGGAACGGTACTACCAGATCGCGCGTTGCTATCGAGATGAAGATTTCCGTGCGGATCGGCAGCCAGAGTTCACTCAGCTTGATGTCGAAATGTCATTCGTAGACCAGGAAGACGTTATTTCCCTGGGTGAAGAGATTGCTGCTGAGCTTTGGAACCTAATCGGACATGAGATTACGCGCCCAATTCCACGCATCACCTACGCTGATGCCATGCGTAAATACGGCTCAGATAAGCCAGATCTACGCTTCGATATTGAGATCACCGAATGCGCCGACTTTTTTAAGGACACAACTTTCCGCGTCTTTCAGAACGAATATGTCGGCGCAGTAGTAATGCGCGGAGGAGCCAACCAGCCACGGCGACAGCTAGATGCTTGGCAGGAGTGGGCTAAACAGCGAGGCGCTAAGGGGCTTGCTTATATCTTGGTTGGTGAAGACGGCACGCTATCCGGGCCTGTCGCTAAAAACATCACCGAGACAGAACGTGAGGGAATCGCAGCACACGTTGGAGCGAATCCTGGAGACTGCATCTTCTTTGCTGCTGGCGATACCAGGTCTTCTCGTGCACTGCTGGGCGCTGCTCGCAATGAGATTGCACAGAAACTAGGCCTTATTAAAGATGGCGACTGGTCGTTCGTTTGGGTTGTTGATGCCCCATTGTTTGAACCAGCGGAAGCCGCTGTAGCTGACGGCGATGTCGCATTGGGCGACTCGAAATGGACCGCGGTGCATCATGCTTTCACCTCCCCAAAGCCAGAATGGATCGACTCTTTTGATGAGAATCCAGGTGAGGCTACTGCCTACGCTTATGATCTGGTCTGCAATGGCAATGAGATCGGTGGCGGTTCGATCCGTATCCACAACAAAGATCTGCAGGAACGGGTATTCAAGATTATGGGCATCAGCGAGGAAGATGCCCAAGAGAAGTTTGGCTTCCTATTGGAAGCTATGAGCTACGGTGCACCTCCACACGGTGGAATCGCCTTTGGATGGGACCGTATTGTTTCGTTGCTCGGCGGATTTGACTCCATTCGTGATGTCATTGCGTTCCCGAAGTCCGGTGGCGGTGTAGACCCATTGACTGATGCACCAGCACCAATTTCTGCTGCACAACGTAAGGAAACCGGAGTGGATTATAAGCCGAAGGCCGGAAAACCGCAGGCAGAAAATCCGAAGGCTTAGTCTTTTTCGGTGCCTGTTTTCGGTTTCTTCCCACCGCGCGGCTGATAGCTATTTCACTCTCCAGTTGCGGAGAGCCTGCAAAAAACTATGAGCAGCGCGGTATTACCACATTATGGAGTAAGTAGAGTGCCTAGCAAGGAACAATTAGTACGTATCGCCCAAGATTTGCTATCGCACCGATTTGGCGGTTCCCAACGCCTTGAAAATGTTGAAGTGCTTGCAGGATCTGGAGAATCCACGGTGTTGCGTGCACAGGTTGCCAGCCAACCATTTTTGCAGCACCGCACGGTGGTATTGAAATTTGTTCCAATGACCGGCGAGGTACTTTACGACGCTGCTTTGATGCGCGAAGTGGTGGCCTACCAATTCACAACGGCTCTTCCAGAGAATGTCCGTCCTGGCCCGGTCCTCTTGGCTTATGATATGGATGAGCGGTTAGTGGTGATGACAGATTCCGGGGACGGCGATACCTTTGCTGAGCTGTTAGAAACCGCTAAGCAGGACACACGGGGTCATATTTTACGTAACCTTGGTAGTTCGCTTGGGCGCATGCATGCTGGTACTGCAGAGCGCGAAAAGGAATTCGATATTCTGACTTCGCGCATGCTTAAACACCACCCGCAATTTAGTGAAAACCAAGGCGTTCGGGATGCGGCCTTAGAAAAGTCGATTCTATTAGGTGAGCAGATCTTAGAGCACTCTGGATTTGTTTTACCACAAGCTTTTCGCGACGCCGCGCAGATTGCGCGCAAGCGGGTACTAGGGGGATCGGCCCGAGCATTTACGCCATTTGATTTGTCACCGGACAATATTATTGTCTCAGACAGAACTCATTTTTTGGATTATGAATGGGCTGGATTTCGGGACGTGTCTTTTGACATCGCTTGCGTCATTGCGGGCTTTCCACAGTTCGTTTTCACCCATCCTATTACTGACGATGAAGTTGAGACCTTCATCTCAGCTTGGAAACGCGAGATCAAAGGTGTATTTCCTAAACTCGCTGAGCCAGAGTATCTCCACGGCAGAGTGTTAGCTGCGCTTGTTGGTTGGGGCTTGTCGACACTCGCGACGATGGCTGCCGGGAACTTGAGTGGGGTCGTCGGGATGTTAGAAAAAGGCGACGATATTACTGCAGATCTCGAACATGCGGCGAGACTATTACGGGTTGGTGCAGCCGACAGTTTCACTGAAGACGAAATACTCGCGCGCCGCGATATCTTTGAAACTTTCGAAGCTATGTCGAGGTATGGCACGTATGGAGGTGCAGCTTTTAGTATTCAGATTGCAGAGTTCGCCCGCAGCATTGCTCAGCGCGTCGAAAAGCCTGGTTGGAAGTAATGAGTCAGGATTCATTGTTTGGTTCTGCCCGTCTTGGATCCGATACAAACGATCCAAGCGAGGATGTGCAAAACCTTCGCGGAACACAGCTCTTCCAAACTGGGGACGATGCACCGTTGGCAGCTCGCATGCGTCCAAGGGCATTGGACGAGGTTTTGGGGCAGGGGCACCTCCTAGATGAAGGCAAACCGCTGCGCAGGTTAGTGGAAGGTTTCGGCCGTAGTTCAGTCATACTCTATGGTCCACCTGGAACGGGAAAAACTACAATAGCTTCACTTATAGCTGCGCAAATGAATCATAATTTTGTGGGTTTGTCCGCATTAGATTCGGGGGTTAAGCAAGTCCGCGAAGTCATTACCGTGGCACGTCGTGATGCGCAGCTTGGCAAGAAGACCGTGCTATTTCTAGACGAGGTCCACCGATTCTCGAAAACACAGCAGGATGCTCTTTTAGCTGCGGTAGAAAACCAAACCGTGCTTTTGGTAGCTGCGACAACGGAGAATCCCTCGTTTTCGGTTGTGTCTCCTCTGTTATCTCGTTCTTTGTTACTGACTCTGCAACCACTGGATAATTCTGCTGTTGCTGAACTCGTCCGTCGGGCAGTTTCTGATAATCGTGGACTCGCGCGTCGCGTGGAGATTTCAGATGCGGCCGTCAAGGACATCGTGCGCATGGCAGGAGGGGACGCTCGTCGCGCCTTGACATACCTAGAAGCCGCTGCAGAATCTGCTTTGGCTGAAGAATCAGCTGTAGATGGAGATGCGACTCAAACTGCTGTTTATCGGAACGATGAACAGGATACTCCCGAAATTACCGCAGACATGGTGGCACAAAGCGTCGACAAGGCTTTGGTCCGGTATGACCGTGATGGTGATCAGCATTATGACGTATCCAGTGCCTTGATCAAATCAATCCGTGGTTCCGATGTCGACGCCGGGCTGCATTACCTTGCACGCATGATTGAGGCAGGGGAGGATCCCCGGTTCATCGCACGCAGGTTAGTGATTTTGGCAAGCGAAGATATTGGTATGGCCGATCCGCAGTCGCTGCAGGTTGCAGTTGCAGCAGCCCAAGCGGTGCAACTTATCGGGATGCCTGAAGGAAAATTAACTCTCGCACAGGCAGTTATTCACCTTGCAACTGCACCGAAGTCAGCGAGTGTATATCAAGCGATTACTGCAGCACTGGGGGATGTTCGCGCGGGGAAAACTGGAATGGTGCCAGCTCATTTGCGTGATGGACACTATCAAGGGGCAAAACGCCTCGGGAACGCGCAAGACTATGTCTATCCGCATGATGATCCGCGCGGTGTTGTCAAGCAACAATATATCCCGGATGGGTTAGGCGACGCAGTTTATTACCAGCCTACTGACCACGGTAATGAGAGCCGTATTTCGGAATACCTGGGCAGACTGCGTAGGTTGGTACGAGGTAAGAAATAAGAACGAGAAGCGAGTTAGTAGACTCGCTTCTGAAAACGATTTTGACAAAGAGAAAAGGACTTCGCAGTGAAAACTCATGAGATTAGAGACCGATTTATTCAGCATTTCGCGCGTCGTGGACATGAGGTTGTGCCGAGCGCTTCATTGGTTTTAGACGATCCGAATTTGCTATTCGTGAACGCGGGTATGGTTCCATTCAAGCCGTTTTTCTTGGGGCAACAGAACCCTCCGTACCCGAATGGGACTGCGACCTCGATTCAGAAGTGCGTCCGTACTCTTGATATTGATGAAGTAGGTATTACGACGAGGCACAATACTTTCTTCCAAATGGCTGGTAACTTCTCGTTTGGTCAGTATTTCAAAGAAGGCGCCATTACCAATGCCTGGTCTCTGCTGACCAACTCGCTGGCTGATGGTGGTTTAGGGCTTGCCCCGGATCGCCTTTGGGTTACTGTCTATGAGACCGATGATGAGGCCGCCGAAATCTGGCAAAATGTTGTCGGAATTCCAGCTGAACGCATCCAGCGAATGGGTGTTGAAGACAACTATTGGCACATGGGCGTACCAGGTCCGTGCGGACCATGCTCCGAGATCTATTATGACCGCGGACCAGAGTACGGTATTGAAGGCGGCCCCGCAGCCGATGAACACCGGTATATGGAGATTTGGAACCTCGTATTCATGCAATATGAACGTGGTGAATCGACTGGCTCCGGTAAGGGCGATTTCGAAATTCTGGGGGAGTTGCCAGCGAAAAACATCGATACTGGCTTAGGCATCGAACGACTGGCTTGTCTGCTTCAGGGCGTAGATAATGTGTACGAAACTGATCTGTTACGCCCAGTGATTTCTGCAGCGGAGAAGCTCACTGGTGCCGATTATGGTGCTAAGCAAGGCGATGACGTACGGTTCCGGGTTATTGCTGATCACTCGCGCACCGCGATGATGCTAATTCTCGACGGCGTAACACCGTCGAATGAAGGCCGTGGCTATATTTTGCGACGCCTTCTACGCCGGATTATTCGTTCTGCTCGTCTGCTTGGTGCCCGTGCTGAAACCATCAAGACTTTTATGTCGACCGTGATGGATACGATGGAACCGTCCTACCCAGAAATTCAAGAAAGCCGCGAACGAATTCTGGCTGTATCTTCAGCAGAAGAACGAGCTTTTTTGAAAACGCTGGAATCGGGAACAAGCCGCTTTGATGAGACCGCACAACAGCTTAATCAACGTGGCGAAAAGGTACTCACTGGCTCAGACGCCTTTTTGCTGCACGATACTTACGGCTTTCCCATTGACTTGACGATGGAAATGGCGGCAGAGGCTGGCTTAGACGTGGACATGGACGGTTTTCACACCGCCATGGCCGAGCAAAAAGCGCGGGCGAAAGCTGATAATAAGGCGAAGAAAAATACCCATGCTGACGAATCCGTCTACCGCGAATGGGTGGATAACCAACCCACTGAATTTGCGGGCTATTCAGAGCAAGCGACGAATTCCACGATCATCGGTTTGGTTCGCGACGGTCAATCGGTCACAACTGCCCACAGCGGCGAGAATGTGGAAGTTATTCTGGATGTAACCCCGATGTACGCGGAATCCGGAGGCCAACTGGCAGATCGAGGTACGATTACCGCGGGGGACGCCACCGTCGAAGTCACCGATGTGCAAAAGATTGCCAAAAAACTGTGGGTGCACCGTGGTCAGCTGCTAGGCGGTTCTATTGAAATCGGTCAGGCAGCGACGGCAGAATACGACCAGCAATGGCGTCACGGCGCACGGCAGGCGCACACAGCAACTCACCTTATCCACGGTGCTTTGCGAGACGTTCTTGGCCCAACTGCAGTGCAGGCGGGGTCGATGAATCGGCCGGGGTATTTGCGATTCGACTTCAACTACACCGAGCAGCTGAGCGCTGAGCAGATGGATCAGATTGCGACGATCACCAACCAAGTCGTCGACGCAGATTATCAGGTTAACACCATGGAAACTACGCTTGATCAGGCTAAGGAAATGGGAGCACTCGCGCTATTCGGTGAGAACTATGGCGAACGAGTTCGGGTAGTCGAGATTGCTGGCCCGTTTTCGACAGAGCTATGTGGCGGTACACACGTTAGCCATTCTTCGCAGATTGGTCCGGTTTCAGTTCTTGGCGAATCATCCGTGGGATCCGGCGCACGCCGAATTGAGGCCTACTCTGGATTGGATGCTTTCCGATATTTCTCGAAGGAAGCTGCATTGGCCCATGGTGTAGCGCAGTCGTTGAAAGCTAAACCCAATGAAGTCCCGGAACGAATCGAAGCACTAACCCGCAAGTTGAAAGATGCCGAAAAACAGGTAGCGGCTCTCCGACAACAACAAATGGCAGCACAGGCCACGGAATACGCAAACGATGCAGTGGATGTGAACGGAATTGCTGTTGTCTGTGCGCAATTGCCATCTGATGTTAATGGGGGGCAGTTGCGTTCGGTCGCTGCGGATATCCGTAATCGCATTAAAGACCGCCCAGCTGTGGTCGTTCTGGCTGCAGATAATGACGGTAAAGTGCCGTTCGTTGCTGCCGTAAGCTCGGCTGCAGTCGACAAGGGAATCGCAGCTGGCAAATTGGTATCTCTGTTTGGAGGCTATGTTGGTGGAAAAGGTGGAGGCAAACCAGACTTAGCGCAAGGCTCAGGGAACCTCGCAGCTGGTATAAACCAAGGCTTTGCGGCTGTGCGCGAGGAAATTTCTCAGGTTTAACGTGGTATTTCGAGAGGCTATAGGTCGTAATAGCCGAGCCGATCGCCATTTTGTTACCGTTTAGTTATAGAATACCTACGAAGCCTAATACAACGGACCTGTCGGCACCAGAAAGGTAGAACGTATACGTGAGTATGCCCGAGCCAGACGCGCCAAGCGTTGATTCTCCTAGCGACTATGCTTCAATCGCTGGGCGTCGAATCGGTCTCGATGTCGGTACCGTTCGTATTGGTGTTGCTGCTTCGAACCGTGAAGCGACAATGGCATTTCCTGTGGAAACTGTCCAGCGCAAAACTGGGTTCAAAGATCGCGACCAAAGCGATATCGATCGTTTACTCAGCCTGATCGAACAGTACGAGGCTGTGGAAATTATCGTCGGACTGCCTAGGGATCTACAAGGTCATGGCTCAAAAAGTGTAAAACACGCGAAAGAAATTGCCTTTCGCATCCGACGTCGTCTGCGTAATGCTGGTGTCGAAACCCCCGTAGTGTTCGCTGATGAACGATTAACTACCGTGGCCGCATCCCAAGCATTGCGAGCATCGGGTGTATCTGAAAAAGCCGGGCGAGCGGTGATTGATCAAGCCGCAGCTGTGGAAATTTTGCAATCGTGGTTGGATTCCCTTGCACTCGCCCGCCAGCGTGAAAACGACTCGCCGAACTAAGAAGAGATTATAGAGATGAGCAATCAAACTCGAGTGCGCGTAAAGCGCAGCATGGACCCGAAGTATGTCAAACGTCGGCAGCGGGGTCTTGCTGTCCTCATTGCGTCATTTATCTTGATAATCGGTGTGAGCGCCTATATTGCGTTCAATGTCGTTTTTGCTCGTGGAGGTGCATCTGTGGATGACTACGACGGGAACGGCAATGGCGTCGTTGCCATGGTGCAGATTAAAGAGGGCGATTCTATTTCGTCATTAGGCCCGGAGCTAGAAGAACGTGGCATTGTAGCATCTGATTCCGTATTCCAGACTGCTGCTGCTAGTAATCCAGACGCTGGAAATGTACAGCCTGGATTTTATCGCCTGGAAGAAGAGATGAGTGCTCAAGCTGCAGTCGCAGCGTTGCTGGATCCAGCTAAGCAGGTCGACCTGCTTGACGTTCACGGCGGCGCTACTTTGCAGGATGTCAACGTCAAAGGTGGTAATGTTCGGCTTGGGATATATAGCCAGATTTCCGATGTCAGCTGCGCAGATAATGAAGAGGATCAGTGTGTTAGCGCTGAGGAACTAGCATCTGTAGCCGCTAATAAAGACCCTGCGGATCTCGGCGCGCCTGAGTGGGCGCTGGATCCTGTCCGCGCGCAAGGCTCTGATCCAAAACGTCTGGAAGGATTAATTGCTCCAGGTCAATACGTCATTGACCCGAATATGGATGCAGAAGAAATCTTAACAGATCTGGTAACGCGAACAACCAAGCGGTACAACGATTCAAAAATTGTCGAACGTGCGCGAGCAGTGGGCTTGGAACCATATGAGCTATTGATTGCGGCTTCATTGGTAGAGAGGGAAGCACCAGCGGGCGACTTTGACAAAGTCGCGCGTGTGATTCTGAATCGTTTAGACGAACCAATGCGTCTAGAATTTGATTCGACGGTAAATTACGGGTTGGATGATGTAGAACTCGCAACCTCGGATGAAGATCGAGCACGCCAAACTCCGTGGAATACTTATGCGATGGATGGCTTGCCGGCAACCCCGATTGCTGCGCCTTCAGATGATGCATTACATGCTATGGAACATCCTGCCGAGGGGAATTGGCTGTTTTTCGTGACGATTGACAACAAAGGCACCACAGTATTCAACGACACCTTCGAAAAACACTTAGAAGATGTAGATCGGGCGCTCGAATCCGGAATCTTGGATCACCATGAGTAGTTCCGTTGCGAGTAGCTCGGAAATCGTGCACCGTGCAGCCGTGCTGGGGTCGCCGGTCTCTCATTCGCTCTCACCGGTATTACATAATGCTGGTTACGCTGCATTGGGGCTTGACCAGTGGCACTATCTATCCTTCGATGTTCCTAAGGGACAGTTAGCATCGTTTGTGGCTAATGCTGATCCCTCATTTCAGGGGTTTTCAGTCACCATGCCGGGAAAATTTGAAGCACTCCAAGTCGCCGATTCCGTCAGTGGGCGTGCCCAAATGATTGGTGCGGCGAACACCCTGGTTCGCCGCGAAAACGGCTGGTTTGCCGATAATACTGATGGAGATGGAGTGCTTGGTGCATTAAAAGAGCTGTTTCCACAGACCAGTAAACAATTGGAGCATGTCGTGGTGTTGGGATCTGGGGGAACTTCCCGGCCTGTCTTGTGGGCGTTGGGTACGCTCGGTGTTTCTACTGTCACCGTCGTAAACCGAAGGGATCGTAGTAATGAATGGGCTCCGCTAGCAGAAGCGGTCGGACTTAATTGGCGGACAATTAGTTGGGAAGACAAAGTTCCGGATAGTGATGCTGTGATATCGACTGTTCCTTCCGCAGCTTTGCTTGGTCATGAACGACGTGTTGCTCATGCACCGGTTCTCGATGTGATTTATGATCCGTGGCCGACAGCATTGACCACCCAAGCTGCTTCTAATGGGCACCGCAGCGTAGGCGGACACGTTATGTTGGCCTATCAGGCTTTTGGCCAGTTCACAGCCTTTACCGGAAAGTCCGCTCCCGAATCAAGTATGTGGGAAGCATTGGAAGGGGTACTGGCGTCTCGCATCGCATAATTGTGGCTTATAACCGGTTGCTTTAAGGACTTGCGGTAGCGTGAATAAGCATGGGGGGATTATCACTACATGCATTAGTTGTTCTTGCAATCGTGTGGGCTAGCGCTCTGATCTACTACGACTTGCGCTTTCACCGGTTGCCAAATTTACTTACCGTGCCTGCTGCATTGGTGTCGGTGGTTTGGGCTCTTTTTATGCAGAACACAGGTCAGATCCTCTGGTCTGCAGTAACCTGGCCGGCCTTGTATATTGCACAACTTGTTGTAAGTTTTTTCTGCAATGGGCGGGACGGATGTAATCGCGGAGTTGGTGGCGGTGACATCAAACTCGCCGTTCCCTTGGGGGTTGCCGCAGCCGCTGTCGGCAATGTTTTTGCTGTTTTACTTGCATCGATGACTGCAGCAATACTGAGTTTGTGCACTGCAACACTATTGCGGCGCAGCTACGTTGCACATGGGCCATCTATGATATTGGCCACTGTGATGGTTTCAATAGTGTTTGTGGAATAATGGTGTCTATGCTTCGTTGGACAACCGCTGGGGAATCACACGGCCAAGCACTTGTGGCTGTCGTAGAGAATATGCCTGCACACGTTGAACTCACTTCAGATGATATTGCGCACCAACTCGCACGCCGTCGCCTGGGCTATGGGCGCGGGGCACGCATGAAATTTGAAGCAGACGAGTTAAGTCTGCTTGCAGGGATACGGCATGGTAAGACACTGGGCAGTCCAATCGCGATCATGATTGGTAACACAGAGTGGCCGAAGTGGGAAACTATCATGGCTGCGAATCCGGTTGATGTAGATGACCCCGAGATTGCTAAAGCAATGAGTTCGGGGCGTGGTGCGCAGTTGACGAGACCTCGTCCAGGGCATGCAGATTTCTCAGGCATGGTGAAATATGAGCATAGTGATGCTCGTAATATTCTTGAGCGTTCGTCTGCACGTGAGACTGCTGCGCGAGTAGCCTGTGCGACGGTTGCGCGTAATTTCTTACGGCAAGTTCTCGGCGTGGAAGTTCTTTCCCATGTAATCTCCATTGGGCCATCGCAACCCTATGATGGCCCTGCACCAACGCCGGATGATATTGACCGCATCGATGCTTCTCCAGTGCGTGCTTTTGGCAAAGATGCAGAAGAATCGATGGTCTCTGAAATAGAAGCGGCGAAGAAAGCTGGTGACACGCTTGGCGGCATCGTCGAAGTCGTTGTCGATGGTCTTCCTATCGGCTTAGGTTCTCATGTTTCGGGTCAGACTCGACTGGATGCACAGCTGGCGGCAGCCTTGATGAGTATTCAAGCCATTAAAGGCGTGGAAATTGGTGATGGTTTCACTCAGGCTCGTTCACGAGGCTCAGCAGCACACGACGAATTTATGCATGCAGCATCTGGTTTAACCCGCGCGACGAATCGCGCAGGTGGTTTGGAAGGAGGGACTACCAATGGTGAACAGCTACGGTTACGCGCTGCTATGAAACCAATTTCTACTGTCCCCAGAGCTTTACGCTCCTTCGACATGAATACCGGCAAGTCTTCGACTGCTATTCACCAGCGTTCGGACGTCTGCGCGGTGCCTGCTGCCGGAGTTGTCGCAGAAGCTATGGTTGCCTTGGTACTTGCACAGGCGGTGCTCGAAAAATTTGGTGGCGATAGCGTTGCGGAAACGCGTCGCAATTTTCAGGCTTATCAAGAAAGCGTCGACAAGCGGTTTTCGTTTTTCGGAACTCAGTCGGCAGGAGGGGCAAGTACGGGACCAGTAGAAGAAGGGGACCAATGACTTCTGCAGAACAACCACGCCCTTCTGTCGTACTCGTTGGTCCTCCCGGAGCTGGAAAAACCACTATTGGGCGTCGCTTGGCGCGGGTACTGAACCAAACTTTTGTCGATTCTGATTCCGTAATTGAACAACGTGCTGGGAAAACCTGCGCCGAGATTTTCGCTGATAGCGGAGAAGATGCATTCCGTGAGCTGGAAGCCGAAATAATTGCTGAAGCATTACATGAGCCCGGGGTTCTTGCACTCGGCGGTGGCGCAGTTATACACGAAGGCACTCGTGGGTTGCTTGGAGAACAAACCGTAGTCTTTGTAGACGTCAGTGATGAAACCGGTATCGAGCGGACTACTCGACCGCACAACAGAGACCAGCGCCCGTTACTAGCTGGGGCTGACGCCAACGAACGGTACCGAAAATTAATGGCGCAACGGCGACCGTTGTACCGAGAAGTCGCTGATTATCGTGCGCGGACAGAGCAACGCAGCCCGCAGCAGGTTGTTGCCGATATTTTGGGATTCTTGGAAACCTTATAGCGCTTGGAAGGCAGTACACGACGATGAACTTCAACATGTTTTCACCATCGCCGGATAATCGGCAATTTACCCGCGGTACCACGGAGGTTATTGAGGTTAACGGCCCTAATCCATACCAAGTTATTGTCGACCGTGGCTTGACTGATGCGATAGCAGAGCGGAGTAAACAGACTGGCGCACAAACCGTGGGTATTATTCACCAACCGACGATGGCAGCCCCGGCGCGTCAGCTAGCATCTGCCATCGAAGACCGTGGCTTACGAGTGCATTTGTTTCCAGTACCCGATGCAGAAGCCGCGAAGAGCCTAGAGGTTGTCGGCGAATTATGGGATAAGCTCGCACAGCATAATTTTTCTCGCCGTGACGTGGTCATTGGATTTGGTGGTGGTGCGGTCACAGACCTCGCCGGGTTTGTTGCTGCCACCTGGATGCGCGGTATCAAAGTCATTCAAGTACCTACCACGCTTTTGGCAATGGTGGATGCAGCTGTTGGTGGAAAAACAGGAATTAATACTGGTCACGGTAAAAACCTGGTGGGAGCGTTCCATGAGCCCGATAGCGTATTTGTCGATCTGGACCGGCTTACGACGCTTCCGCAAAACGAAATCATTGCGGGATCAGCTGAAATTATTAAGACTGGATTTATCAGTGACAGCATTATCATCGATCGTTACGAGGCAGACCCACAGAACTGCCTAGACCCAGATGGTTATCTTCCAGAATTAATTGCGCGTTCGATTGCAGTAAAGGCGAACGTCGTCGGGATGGATCTTCGTGAGTCTGGATTACGTGAGACTTTGAACTATGGACACACCTTCGCACACGCAGTGGAATTGCGAGAAGAATTCCAGTGGCGCCACGGCGATGCTGTGGCTGTCGGCATGATGTATGTTGCGCATCTCGCGCACAACCGCAAACTGATTGACGAAGATCTTTTGCGACGTCATCGAAGCATCTTGCAGTCTGTCGGTCTTCCGGTTTCGTATGAAGCTGGACATTTTTCTGTACTGCGCGACGGTATGAGTCGAGATAAGAAAAATCGTGATGGAAATCTGCGCTTTGTCGCCCTGACAAGAATCGGTGAGTGCACTCGCATTTCAGATGCCTCAGATGAGGAATTACGCGCAGCGTACACAGCGATCAGTAGCTAATACTGTAGATGTGCAACGTTAAGGAGGAATTAATGTCCAGTGATAAGCATCCGACGATTTTGGTGCTTAATGGTCCAAACCTGAATCGTTTAGGGAAGCGGCAACCAGATGTTTACGGCGCTGTAACCTTGCCGGAACTGGAAAAACAGCTGGTTAACGCAGGTCATGCACGAGGCCTGCAGGTAGTATGTCGACAGTCGAACGCAGAGCACGAATTAGTGGAATACGTGCATGAAGCTGCGGATAAGCAGTGGCCTGTGATCATTAATCCGGGTGGACTGACACACACGTCGGTAGTATTGCGTGATGCGCTAGCAGAAGTTGCCGAACGGAAGGGGTTCATTGAGGTACACATCTCCAATATCCATGCCCGCGAACCGTTTCGTGCGCATTCCTACCTTTCTCCTATCGCTCGAGGAGTGATTTGCGGGTTAGGCGTTTCCGGTTATTACGCAGCAGTAGATTATTGGGCGAAGAATTTGGCGTAACATCGTGATTTGTAATTCTTTTTCTAGATTATGAGCAAGAGAGCAAACAATCGCGAATCACCGCAGATTTTAATTCGATCATAAGATTTAGTTTACGATGAGGAGAAAAATGGCACTGGCAGATACTCGTTTCAGTAACCGCCGTCGTAAGTTGGCGACTGCAATGGCGGAAGAACGACTCGATGACTTTTTGGTTACTCACTTAATACACGTGCGCTACCTTTCTGGATTTTCTGGATCTAACGGTGCAGTCCTGCTGTCGAAAGACCAATCAGCTGCTATTAGCACTGATGGTCGCTATGCAACACAGATCGCTGAGGAAGTACCGGATATCGACGCGGTGATCACGAGCGCTATCACGAAAGAGCTGTTGCAGAAACTGGAAGGACCGCGTCGCGTCGGGGTTGAATCCGATTTCGTGAGCATTGAGCAGTTTAAGCAGCTCGAAAAACAGTGCCCGGATGAAGTCACCTTAGTACCTATTTCCGGGATGATTGAGAAGATCCGCCTGGTAAAAGATAACGTCGAAATTGAGCGTTTGACTGGGGTAGCAGAATTAGCGTCGCAAGCACTGGAAGACATGATTGCTGCTGGCGAAATTGCAGCAGGCCGTACCGAGCGGCAGGTGGCGGCCGATTTGGAATATCGTATGAGGCTGTTGGGGGCCGAACGGCCTAGTTTTGACACTATTGTTGCAAGTGGCCCGAACGGTGCGAAACCACACCATGGGGCGGACGATCGAGAGCTGCAAAAAGGGGATCTAGTCACTATCGACTATGGTGCGCATTTGCGCGGGTTTAACTCGGATATGACCCGCACCGTGGCTATCGGTCCCGTTGATGATTTTGCCCGGGAAATTTATGACCTTGTGCTCAAAGCACAGGAAGCAGGGGTTCGAGCAGCTACTCCGGGCACATCTCTTTCTGACGTCGATGAGGCGTGTCGTGAAATTATCCGAGAAGCAGGCTATGACGAGTATTTTGTCCACTCTACTGGCCACGGAATCGGCTTGGATGTACATGAAGCTCCGGCGGCTGCGAAGACTGGTCAAGGTAGCCTTGAGGCTGGGATGACACTGACGATTGAACCTGGTATTTATATTCCAGGTAAGCTTGGCGTTCGCATTGAAGACACATTGGTGATTACCGACGGTAAGCCCAAGAATCTGTCAACGCCTACAAAGCAATTACGTGAACTGTAAACCAGCGGAGTTTGTGCAGAAGCGTTAGGGTTATACTGGCGCAAGCTAATCTGAACTAAGCAGTGCCGGAAAACAGCGTACTGCCGCTAACTAGACACATTGGAGAGTTGATTCGTGGCTGATACTACTTCGTTTAAAAACGGCGTCGTCCTGAAAATTGACAACAAGCTGCAGCAAATTGTCGAATTCCAGCACGTGAAGCCTGGCAAAGGTCCTGCCTTTGTGCGTACCAAGCTGAAAGATGTCATGACTGGCAAGGTGACCGATAAGACCTGGAATGCCGGTGCAAAGGCAGAACTCGCGACGGTTGACCGTCGGGATATGACGTATCTTTACAATGACGGCACTAACTACGTTGTTATGGATGATAAGACCTTTGACCAGGTGGAGTTAGACGCCGAGAAATTTGGTCGTGCTGTTGACTTCTTGTTGGAAAATATGCGGATTCAGGTTTCTTTCCACGACAACGAGCCACTGTTCGCTGAACTTCCCATCAACGTCGACCTCAAAGTAGAGCACACCGAACCAGGTTTGCAGGGAGATCGTTCCAATGGCGGAACCAAGCCCGCAACGCTCGAAACAGGTGCGGAAGTTCAGGTGCCATTGTTTATTGAGACCGGCAACGTGGTGAAGATTGATACCCGTACCGGCGACTACCTGTCCCGTAGCAACAATTAACGCGCAGGGTATGTCAGTAAAGAAGAATCAGCCTAGTGCGGGTGCTCGATTTACCAGGCTAGACCAACGTCTACACACTAAACGGTATCGAGCCCGCCGCCGTGCTGCAGATATTCTCTATGAAGCTGAAACTAGAGACCTTGACCCCGTGGCAATCGTCAAAGAACGGGTGGAGTTAGCTAGTTGGGAACAACCTCCTGTTCCACCAGTGGCGGATTATACCAAAGAAATTGTTGCTGGTGCCGCTGAGAAGCTTGATGAAATTGATGAATTGATCGCGCGCTTCTTGTCTCAAGAATGGGAACTGAGGCGTTTGCCGGCGGTGGATCGCGCAATCATGCGAGTCTCCGCGTGGGAGATTCTCTTCAATAAGGAGGTCCCCGCTGCTGTAGCGGTGGTGGAAGGCGTTGAATTAGCCAGCGAGTATTCCACTGATTCGGCCGCCCCATACATTCATGCAGTCCTTGATGATATTGCGCAGACCCAATCGGCAGATAACCCGATGGGGGATGAGGCGACTGCAGAAGCCAGTGATGAATCATCGGCGGGAAGCGATTAAGGCAAAATGCGATTCAAGCCCAAAGATGCAGAGCAACTGCGGGCAGACCTTCCTGTCGATCTCGCCTCAATTAATCCTCTGTCCACCCCGGGATATGTAGGCAAGGTTAGCGGAAAACGACTGCGTCGCCGATTCCATAAGTTTGATGAAGAATTGCGGACTCTACAGGAGCAGCTCTTCGCCCATGCACGGATTAGCGCTAGCACCGACGATTCTGCCTCGGGTGGGAGAGGTACGAATAGAGCTGGAGCAATACTACTTATCCTGCAGGGGATGGATACATCAGGCAAAGGCGGGATGATTCGCAATGCTTTATCAGTTTTCGATCCACAGGGCTTAAAACCGATCAGTTTCGGTGCACCGAATGCAGAGGAACTTTCCCACGACTTTCTCTGGCGGATACGAAAGCACGCCCCGCAGCCGGGGGAAATTGTTGTCTTCGATCGTTCTCACTATGAGGACGTACTGATTCAACGAGTAGAGAGCATGGCAACGCCGGAAGAAATCGAGCGACGCTATGGGGCCATCGTCGATTTTGAATCAGAATTGGCTGCGCAAGGCGTTACTATAATAAAAGTCATGCTCCACATCTCTCCTGATTTCCAGAAGAAAAATTTGCTTCGCCGTTTGCGCAGGGTGGATAAACGCTGGAAATTCGATCCGTCTGACATTGAGAACCGCGCTAAATGGGATGATTATCAGCGCGCTTATGAGATTGCGATTGATCGTACCGATAGCGATCACGCACCGTGGTACATCGTCCCGAGTGATAACAAACTTTATGCCCGCACAGCCGTGAAGTTTTTATTACTTCGCCGGTTACGGGCGATGGGGCTTAACTGGCCTGATCCTGGCTATGACGTCGCTGTGCAGCAGCGGCGCCTAAGCCAGTAGCTTTACTGATCACGATGCTCGTTAAGTTTGCGCATTTCTTCTGCGGCCGCGACCATGGCATCTTGAGCACGGACTACGCCGTCCACGGCCGTTTTAAGAGTCGCCTGAAGCTGTTCATCAGAGATCCCCGCCGCTACGACGATGTCGCGTTCGGTACGAACGATTAGTTTTCCTTCGTGCTCTGCGATTACGGCTCGCGCCCCAATCGAGGTGGAGTTAATTTGGTTAGCGGCTAGAAACAGGCCCGCGTCAGCACTGTCATATTTTGTGTCTGTTGCTACCTCTGACCGGACGACCATGGCAGAACCGAGCACAGCAAATGTGCATAACGTGTCATTCAGATTGGCCGTGGCTATTTCTTTGTCTTGCACTTTTGTTAGTTCTACGTTGAATTCCCGCATTGTTGCAATGACGCGATCGATGCTGGCAGGTGCAAGCTGCGTTGCTTGATTCATCCTCGGACTCCTATTTTTATTTGTCGTGTGCGTGATTGTTTTCCCAGGTGACTGAATCCGGGAATTGTTTCTCGAGTGACTGGAAGGATTCAAGTACTGCATCCAGCGTGCTGAGAAGGAACGCGCCCAATTGGTTACGCGTCATTCCGGTGCTGACATCTGCCTCACGTACAGCCGAGATTGCGAGTAATTCTTCGCCCTGTTCGAAAAAACGCAGCGTCGGCGCAAATTGCGCTTGGTTCCAAGAGTTTACGACCGCAAGCACATCCACGGCTTGGCTGGTGCTCAACTGTCCACGCCAGAGGGAATCGACGATGAGAGTATTTTGTCGTACGCTTATCGCGATTGCTGCGTTGCTAAACCCGGTTCGTACCACCTGCAACGTGCTGCCATCAGGGATGTTTTGTTCTTCATGACGGTAAATGAGGTTTTCCGCTTCGAGGATTTCGCCGATCCGCTCAAAGGTTACTTCTGCGATGTCACCGACGGTTTCTGGCGAACGTTCTTGCTCATTCGGTACGGACTGTTGGCTCATGGGTTGTTTCCATTCTGGGGTTCGACTTGATCTAACTACTGCCACCGTACCGGGAAATGCTCCCGAAAATCATTGTTGTCTCGCCTGCGTTAACGCAAAGACATTGGCGAAGTCGGTATTTTCGACCCTCGGCTTGGTTCGGCGAATGCATTTTTGCACTACTCCGGCTGTATTAAAGATAAGCGCTGCTATCCTGTAGTTGTTCACCTCCTAGTTCGTGCGCCAGCGCTGCCTCGATGGTCGAAAAACGGAAATTATGGCCCAGTTGACGTATTTTCGCACTTGATACTCGTTGGTCAGCTAGAGCTAATTCATGAGCACCTTCTTTGCCGAGTAAAAGTTTTGGGCCAAAGGTAGGGATAGGCAGCAGGGTTGGGCGATTGAGTTCAGTTCCGAGTGCTTTCGCCATGTCCTTATTGAGCACAGGCTCTGGGGCAGTGGCATTAACTGCACCACTAATTCGATGGTCGACGATCGCGCGGGTATAGATATCGGTTAGATCGTCCATTGCGATCCAACTAAACCAGAAATTGCCATCGCCGAAACTCCCTCCCAAACCGGTGGAAAACAATGTTTTGAGAAGCGGCAGCAGACCAGAATTTCCGGAAAGCGCCACTCCGGTACGAATATTGACCACACGTTTTCCAGCGTCTGCAGCTGGATGGCATGCGTGCTCCCAGTCAGTGACGACGTCGGCGAGGAAACCATCGCCGCGATCAGAACTTTCCGTGAGTTTTTCTGCACTACGATCTGGCCCGTAAATGCCTATTGCAGAAGCGCATACCATTGTGGTGACGCTCGCAGATTCAGCGACTAACCGCGCTAGCTTGTAGGTAGGGTTTACTCGTGAATCACGAATCTCTTTTTTATGTGCTTCGTTGAAACGACCAAAAATGGGTTCTCCTGCCAAGTGCACGAGCACGTCAACGCCTGCAAGCAAGTGTACTGATGGATAATCGGTATTCCAGTGGCGCTGACCGGTTGTGGTAGTACCGCGAACTAACTCGATGACCGTATGCCCAGCTGTAGTTAGTTGAGCCTTGAGATTACGACCTACAGAACCATGCGCACCGGTAATCGCAATAGTAAGTGATTTCGTGGGCTTAGTAGTCGCCGAACCGTCAACGAGCCGGAGGGATGTTAAGAAAGACAAATCCGAGATGAGTTGTTGTTGCCGGTAGGCAAATACTGAGCGTAACAAATTCGCTGGTGCACGGGTATGAACGGTGTCGGTGATTAGTGTGGTGTTTGGCTGCGTACCGTCAGCGAAATGGTGGTCGTGACGCCATTGCGCAAGTTGCCGCACCGGCGAATTTAAACATATATCGGAAAAGGATATTTCTGGTTGGTAACGAGTCAGATCGTGGCGCGAGACCCATTTCAGGCCGGCAGGCAGGCGGAAAACTGTGGTTCCGGTGGCAAGATTTTCGGCCTCAGAATGGGGGGTCATTGGCATAAAAGGCGGGGTGAGACGACTGATTGCCCCAGGTCGGGTATGCCAGTCCCACACTTGGGGGCGTGGGGCCGGAACGAGGTGCTGGGAGGAGAAGCTCACGCGCGTAATCCTTAGTGCTAGACTGAAGCGGTGTCTCCATCATAGACTCAAACAGAAATGCAGTCGGCATCCTTTAAAGTCCGCACAGAGAGGCGGGGAAGGAGGGCACGATGACAGTGGAAGAACCGTCCGCGGGAGTAGCAGAGACAACTGAGTTGTTGAGTGCAGCTGCAATTTCGCGCACGATCGCACGCATCGCGCACCAGATCATTGAGAAAAATGCTATTGGTTCACCGGAATCAGCGCCGGTGCTTTTATTGGGCATCCCATCAGGCGGCCTACCTTTAGCAGAACGTATAGCGGAAAAAATTGACGAATTTTCCGGACAATCTGTTGCCACTGGTGCGTTGGATATTACCCTGTACCGTGACGATCTTCGTTCGAAGCCACATCGTGCACTGAAACCAACTTCTATTCCGCGTGGTGGCATCGATGATGCCATTGTGGTGCTTGTCGACGACGTATTGTTTTCTGGTCGCACGATTCGCGCGGCGCTTGATGCGATGTCGGATATCGGTCGCCCGCGCGCGATTCAGTTAGCCGTTTTAGTTGATCGTGGCCACCGTGAACTTCCGATCCGCGCAGATTTCGTCGGTAAAAATCTGCCAACTGCCCGTTCTGAGGGTATTTCGGTTTTAAACGCAGATATTGACGGTCGAGACGCAGTGATTTTGTCGCGCGGTTCGCGTGCCACACAGGCGCTAGTGACATCTGTCGGCGAGCAGACTAGCCAAGGAGAACAGTAGTGAAACATTTGTTGTCGATCTCGGACTTGAGCGCGGATGAAATTACGGCTTTGCTGGACGAAGCTGAACGGTTTTCGGAAGCCTTGCTCGATCGAGATGTGAAGAAACTTCCCACCTTGCGTGGTCGGACGATTTATACCTTGTTTTATGAAAACTCGACGCGTACTCGTTCTTCGTTCGAAACTGCGGGGAAGTGGATGAGCGCCGATGTGATTAATCTGTCTGCATCCTCGTCATCAGTGTCCAAAGGGGAATCGCTGCGTGATACAGGATTGACATTGGCAGCAATTGGCGCAGATGCGATTATTACCAGGCACCCATCGTCTGGAGCAGCCCAACTACTTGCTAACTGGGTGGATACTGATGGGGCAGGCCCGTCAGTGATTAACGCTGGTGATGGAGCGCATCAGCATCCTACCCAAGCTTTGTTGGATGCGATGACCCTGCGCCAACACCTCGGCGAAATTGCCGGCCGCCGGGTGGTAATCGTTGGAGACTGTTTGCATTCCAGAGTTGTGCGTTCGAACGTTGATTTGCTAGCCACGATGGGCGCGGACGTAGTGTTAGTGGCTCCACAGACTTTGTTGCCGCATGGTGTGGAAAACTGGCCGGTACGCACCAGCCATGATTTTGATGCCGAATTAGTTGAAGCGGATGCTGTCATGATGCTGCGCGTACAAAAAGAACGTATGAACGGTGGGTTTTTCCCATCGCACCGTGAGTACGCTACCTATTACGGACTCTCGAAAGATCGTGCGGCGCTGTTACGCGATGAAGCTATAATCATGCACCCAGGCCCCATGTTGCGTGGCATGGAAATCAACTATGATGTCGCCGATTACCCCAATACCGTCGTATTGGGGCAGGTAAATAACGGTGTGCATATGCGGATGGCGGTGTTATTCACGTTGTTGGCCGGGTCCGGGGTGGCGTAATGCGAGACAGGTTAGACAACATATATAAAGAACAAAAAATGACAGCACACAAACCACATAACACAGGGGAAGCGACGAACATGTCTCACGCACACCATGCCCCGACTCACGGAGAATATCCAGCCACCGGGGAGTTGCGTCCAGCAGCACCGCAATCGCTGTTGTTGCGCAACGTGCGCCCGTACGGAGAGGGCAGCCCAGTCGATGTACTACTTGCCGACGGTCGCATTCAGGCGATAGAGCCTACCGATTCACCAGCCGCTGCGAAGCTTAATGCAGATGACCAGCGGGATTTGGGTGGAAATATCTTATTACCTGGGCTGGTAGACATGCATGTGCATTTGCGTGAACCGGGCAGGGAAGACACAGAAACTATCGTCACGGGATCCGAGGCGGCGGCACGCGGCGGTTTTACTGCAGTCTTCACCATGGCTAACACACAGCCAGTTACTGATCAGCCGGTGATCGCAGAGTCCGTCTGGTACAAGGGTCAGCAATATGGGGTTTGCGATGTGCATCCCGTGGGGTCGATTTCCCAGGGGCTGGAGGGGAAAAACCTCACAGAGTTTGGCATGCTTGCACGCAGCGCCGCGAAAGTGCGAATGTTCTCTGACGACGGTAAATGCGTCAACGATCCACAATTGATGCGCCGTGCCCTGGAATATGCCAAAGGCTTGAACGTATTGATCGCGCAACACGCAGAAGACCATCGTATGACCCAAACAGCGGTTGCTCACGAGGGGGCGACTGCCGCGCAGCTTGGATTATCGGGCTGGCCGAGGGTCGCAGAAGAATCGATCGTCGTCCGGGATGCGCTATTAGCACGGGATTACGGAAACCGCGTGCATATTTGCCACGCTTCTACTGCCGGAACCGTTGAGCTTATCCGCTGGTCGAAGCAGAATAATATCCCTATCACCGCGGAAGTCACGCCACATCATTTATTGCTCCATGATGAGAAGCTGCGCACGTATGATGGAATTTTTCGTGTGAATCCTCCGCTACGCGAGGAATCAGACACGATGGCTTTGCGCCAAGCTTTGATTGATGGCGTAATTGACTGTGTGGCAACCGATCACGCACCGCATGGTAGCGAAGACAAATGCGTGGAATTTGAACACGCGAAACCCGGAATGCTCGGATTAGAATCATCTCTGGCTGTCATAGCGCAGATTTTTGTTGAATCAGGAATGGCTGACTGGAGATTTGTCGCGCGGGTCATGTCCGAACGCCCTGCGCAAATTACTCATCTGCCGGATCACGGCCGACCGATCGCAGTGGGAGAACCCGCCAACCTTACGGTGGTAGATCCGGCTCATCCCTGGACGTCGAAAGCCGAGGAATTTGCCTCTAAATCTCGGAATAACCCATATGAGGGTCTCGAATTTGGGGCGAAAGTCACTCACACTATCTTGCGTGGTGGCTTGAGTTTTGAGCTTGCCAAGTCTGCACAACCGGCGAACAAAAAGTAGTCCCCACAGGGAATAATTGCATTGAGTACTCGAGAACACGAACACAGCAAGCGAAAGGCAACGACCGTGAATAATCCTGCAGCCAGAAGCTATCCACCGGAGGCAATACCTGCAGTCCTTGTCCTCGGAGACGGCAGTGTATATCCGGGGTTTGGATTCGGCGCAACCGGAAAAAACCTCGGAGAGGCTGTATTTACAACTGCGATGACTGGTTACCAAGAGACGATGACGGATCCGTCGTACCATCGTCAGATTGTGGTGGCCGCGGCTCCGCACATTGGTAATACCGGCTGGAATGAGGAAGATGATGAGTCACATGATGGGCGAATCTGGGTCGCAGGGCTCGTTATTCGTGACCTGGCTCATCGCGTGTCCAATTGGCGTGCGACGAGCTCGTTACCCGAAGTTATGCAAAAGCAGGGAATCATAGGAATTTCGGGTATCGATACGCGCACGTTAGTTCGGCGTCTCCGTAATCATGGCTCCGTGAAGGCCGGAATATTTTCTGGTGCGCAAGCACAACGTCCGCATGCTGAGCTGATTGCAGAAGTTCAGGGACAGAACGACATGGCCGGTGCGGATTTGGCCAGTGAGGTGTCGGTAGATAAAGCCTACACGGTGCCTGCAGAAGGGCAGACCCGTCACCGCGTAGTTGCCTTCGACATGGGTATCAAGACTGCGACGCCGCGCAATTTTGCGCGTCGTGGAATTGAAACTGTGGTGGTTCCGGCGGGTACTAGTTTTGCGGAAGTGCAAGAGCTGCAGCCTGATGGAGTATTTATCTCTAATGGCCCGGGAGATCCGGCCACAGCGGATGAGATGGTGTCTACGCTACGCGAAATTTTGGCTGCAAAAATTCCGTTTTTCGGTATCTGTTTCGGTAATCAGCTGCTTGGGCGAGCGTTGGGCTTAGAGACGTACAAAATGAAGTTTGGGCACCGTGGAATCAATGTTCCAGTGGTGCACCATGAGTCAGGGAAGATCGACATCACCTCGCAAAACCACGGTTTTGCCTTGGCCGCGCCTGGTAATACCAAGACTTTGACTGCTGACAGCCCAGAAACTGATCGAGCGTTTTCCACTGATTTCGGACCGGCGTTAATCACTCATACTTGTCTTAACGATGGCACTGTTGAAGGCGTGGCACTTCGTAGTGGTTTGGCTTATTCGGTTCAATACCACCCAGAGTCAGCTGCGGGGCCACACGATGCCCACCCACTTTTCGATCAATTTCTCGCTCTGCTTGATCAGCACGACCAGGAAAGGAAAGCTTAATTATGCCAAAGCGCCCTGATATTCAACACGTCCTGGTCATTGGATCTGGACCAATTGTTATTGGCCAAGCTTGTGAGTTCGATTATTCGGGTACACAGGCATGCCGGGTTCTGAAGGCTGAGGGCCTACGGGTAACCTTGGTGAATTCAAATCCAGCTACGATCATGACCGATCCGGAGTTTGCTGACGCAACTTACGTTGAACCGATCGAGACTGAGTACATAGAGAAAATCATCGAAAAAGAACGCGCCGGTGGCCATCCGATTGACGCTGTGCTTGCGACACTTGGCGGACAAACTGCGTTGAATGCTGCGATCCAATTAGACCGTGCTGGTGTTCTGGATAAACACGGCATTGAGCTTATCGGTGCTGATATCGATGCGATCGAACGTGGCGAAGATCGTCAGAAGTTTAAAGATATCGTCGAGAAAGTCGGTGGTGAATCAGCACGTTCCGAGGTGTGCTACACGATGGACGAAGTCCATGCGTGCGTCGAGCGGTTAGGGCTTCCGGTCGTAGTGCGTCCATCGTTTACCATGGGCGGCCTTGGTTCGGGGCTTGCTTACACCTACGAGGATTTGGAAAGAATTGCCGGTGGAGGTATCGCTGCATCTCCAGATGCGAATGTTCTCATTGAAGAATCCATATTAGGTTGGAAAGAATTCGAGTTGGAGTTGATGCGCGACGGCGATGATAACGTCGTGGTCATTGCCTCCATCGAAAATGTCGATGCCCTCGGCGTGCACACGGGTGATTCGGTAACGGTAGCGCCTGCCCTGACGCTAACCGACCGTGAATTCCAGAGAATGCGTGATCTGGGTATCGACATTATTCGCGAAGTGGGAGTGGATACCGGCGGATGTAATATCCAGTTTGCGATCAACCCGGACGACGGGCGCATCATTGTTATTGAGATGAACCCGCGAGTGTCGCGCTCGTCAGCTCTGGCATCCAAGGCCACTGGATTTCCGATTGCAAAGCTGGCAGCCAAGCTCGCGATCGGATATTCCTTGGATGAGGTTAGCAATGACATCACGGGGACTACTCCGGCAGCCTTTGAGCCGACTTTGGACTATGTCATCGTAAAAGCACCCCGTTTTGCCTTTGAAAAATTCCCGGGTGCAGATGACACTCTGACGACCACTATGAAATCGGTGGGCGAGGCCATGGGAATTGGTCGTAACTATATCCAAGGCTTGAACAAAGTTATGCGCTCGCTGGAAGCCAAACCGTTTGGCCTTTGGACTGTGCCAGATGAGGTCATCGCTGGCGAGGCAACTGAGGTTTCTGAGATTCTTGATCGCTTGCGGCGCCCAACCGCAGGGCGTATGTACGATGCTGAATTGGCTATTCGTTGGGGTGCCAGCATTGATGCAGTGCACGAAGCTTCCGAAATTGATCCCTGGTTCCTTGCCGAATTAGCGCACCTCGTGGAATTTGGTAATTTTCTGCGCACCGCACCGGTCTTAGACGAGCAACTACTCCGGCAGGCGAAAGTTATGGGCCTGTCAGATGCACAGATCGCTGCGCTTCGACCAGAGTTTGCTGGCGAAGACGGCGTGCGTTCATTGCGCTGGAGCCTGGGCATCCGCCCTGTCTACAAGACTGTTGATACCTGCGCTGGAGAATTTGAAGCCCATACGCCGTATCATTATTCGGCCTATGAATATGATCCAAACGCAGAATCAGAGGTTTCTGAGCAGCCTGACAAGGACAAAGTCATAATCTTGGGCTCTGGGCCAAACCGCATCGGTCAGGGAATCGAGTTCGACTATTCATGTGTGCATGCCGCGTTGGAACTGTCGCGTATTGGCTACGAAACCGTAATGGTTAACTGCAACCCTGAGACAGTCTCCACGGACTATGACACGGCTGACCGCCTATATTTTGAACCTCTGACTTTCGAAGATGTCATGGAGGTCTACTACGCTGAATCTCAGTCCGGAAACGTCGCTGGCGTGATCGTGCAGCTCGGCGGACAAACACCACTCGGCCTGGCTGAACGTCTCGCGGCTGCCGGGGTACCAGTGGTGGGAACCAGTCCAGAGGCTATTAATAATGCTGAAGATCGTGGGGTCTTCGGTAAAGTGTTGGCGCAAGCTAAACTGCCAGCACCAGATTTTGGTACTGCGACCACGTATGCTGAAGCGCGCGAAGTCGCTGCGCAGGTCGGCTACCCAGTGCTTGTGCGCCCTTCCTACGTGCTTGGTGGACGCGGCATGGAAATCGTCTATGACGAGGCCAGCCTGGAAAGCTATATTGAACGCGCTACGGAGCTTAGTGAAGACCACCCGGTCCTAGTGGATCGCTTCTTAGATTCGGCGATTGAAATTGATGTTGACGCTCTGTGCGACGGGGAAGAAGTCTATCTTGCTGGCGTGATGGAACACATTGAGGAAGCGGGCATTCACTCCGGTGATTCGTCGTGTGCATTGCCGCCGATGACATTGGGGCCGGAAGATATCGACAAAGTACGTGAATCGACCAAAGCATTGGCGCACGGCATCGGTGTAAAAGGCTTGATAAACGTACAGTTTGCGCTCAAAGATGACATTCTCTACGTCATTGAAGCGAACCCGCGCGCTTCTCGCACAGTTCCGTTTGTTTCGAAAGCTACCGGTGTACCACTGGCCAAGGCTGCAGCGCGGATTATGCTTGGTGCGACGTTGCAAGACTTACGTGCTGAACGAATGATTCCAACGACTTATGATGGCGGGTCACTCCCATTGGATCACCCAATCGCAGTGAAGGAAGCCGTGATGCCGTTCAAGCGCTTCCGGCGTCCGGATGGTACTCCATTAGATACCTTGCTGTCACCGGAAATGAAATCTACCGGTGAAGTAATGGGCTTGGCAGATAACTTCGGCGCTGCTTATGCCAAAGCGGAAACCGCAGCTTTTGGCTGTCCGCCCCGCCAGGGAACGGTGTTTGTTTCCGTGGCAAACCGGGACAAGCGTACTTTGATCGTTCCTATTCAGCGTCTCGCTTCGCTTGGATTTAACCTCGTAGCGACCGCAGGCACTGCACAGATGCTTCGTCGTAACGGCATTGATTGTGAGATTGCGCATAAGGCGTCGGAAATCCGTGCCGGCAAAGTCGAAGGAAAATCCATCGTTGATCAGATCACTGAAGGCGATATCGATCTGATCCTGAATACCCCGGCTGGCTCTGCTGGTGCCCGCCATGATGGCTATGACATTCGTACTGCAGCAATTTCAGTAGGAATTCCTGCCGTTACCACCGTCCAAGGAATCACCGCAGCGGTGCAGGGAATCGAAGCTCTCCGCGGAGATGAGTTGACCGTCCGTAGCTTGCAGGAACTTAACCATGGCGACTAGTACGCGAGACAATTCTGTTAGTTTTGGCGAACGTCTTCGCGAGCGTGCCGCCGAGCGCGGGCGGCTATGCGTCGGTATTGATCCGCATGCAGGTCTATTACAGGATTGGGGGCTTGCCAACGATATTGCTGGGTTGCGAGAATTCTCCCGGCGTTGTGTCGACGCCTTTGCGGATACTGCATGCGTCGTCAAGCCGCAGGTCGCGTTTTATGAACGCTTCGGTGCTGCAGGTTATGCGGTGCTGGAAGAAACGCTCGACGCGCTACGAGACGCAGGTGCGCTGGTAATTGCGGATGCCAAACGCGGCGATATCGGTTCCACCATGGAAGGATATGCGTCTGCTTGGCTCGATCCGGATTCGCCGTTACACGCTGATGCTGTCACAGTGGCTCCATATCTCGGTTTGGGGGCACTAAAACCAGCAATTGCAGCTGCGGAGCAAAATGGCGCCGGCGTTTTCGTGCTAGCGGCAACTTCGAACCCGGAAGCGGTAGAACTGCAAAGCTTTCAACAAGCAGGCGTCAGTTTAGCGCAGCACGTAGTGGACTATTGCCGGGATTTTAACCAAAACCGTAATGCAGCAGTGCTGGGAATTGTCGTGGGAGCTACAGTGTCTAGCCCGCTCGATCTGGGCGGATTCAATGGTCCAATACTCATGCCCGGAGTTGGGGCGCAAGGCGGCACTGTGGCTGACATCGCACGGATTACAGCAGATGCGACAGAATGGTCATTTCCTAATGTCTCTCGGAGTGTACTTTCCGCAGGCCCCGATGTTTCTGACCTGCGGAAAGCGGTTCTGAAGGAGGCTAATAATTTTCCTGGGCGTTAATATTCAGTCGTTTGTACCATTTGAATATTCTGCGAGAAAATATCGTGGATGAAGCTGTGGCATGACAGAATTATGCCGTTGTGCCTGGTGCAATATCGCGGATTGCCTGGTTGCGGTGTTAAGATATGCGAAAAGCTGACGTTGTCAGAAACGTGAGTGGCACAAGTGGCTAGTTCACGTCAATTGACCGCGTCTCGGCTCTATAGATCTCGGCTCTATAATTCCTAGTCGGGAGGCAACTGATACAGTTGCCGAAGATAAGAACCATAAACCCACATTGAATCGGAGGAATCCACGTGGCCCTTCCAAAGTTGACTGATGAGCAGCGTAAAGAAGCCCTGGCAAAGGCTGCTGAGGCACGTAAAGCACGCGCTGAGCTCAAAGCCGAACTGAAGCGTGGCGGAACCAATCTAAAAGAAGTTCTGGACAAGGCTGAAACCGATGAGATCATCGGCAAGACCAAGGTTGCGGCTTTGCTGGAAGCTTTGCCTAAGGTTGGTAAGGTCAAGGCACGCGAAATCATGGAGGACCTGGAGATTGCTCAGACTCGTCGCCTTCGCGGCTTGGGTGAGCGCCAGCGTCGTGCATTGCTGGATCGTTTCGGATACTCCGAAAACTAAAGCTAATGACCGGCGTGATACCACGGGGCCGTTTGGTCGTGTTAGCTGGGCCGACGGCCGTTGGAAAATCGACGGTCGTGAAACAACTGCGCACTACCGTTCCAGATCTCTATTTTTCAGTTTCTATGACCACCAGGGCACCGCGTCCTGGAGAGGCTGATGGAGTCGACTATTATTTCGTTAGCCCCGAGCGTTTCCAGGAGACCATTGACAGCGGGAAAATGCTTGAATGGGCAGAGGTACACTCCGGCTTGCAGCGTTCAGGTACACCTGCTCAGCCAGTAACCGAGGCCTTGGAACAAGGCCGCCCTGTGCTTGTAGAGGTGGACCTGGAAGGTGCAAGAAATGTGAAGGCAAAGATGCCGGAAGCAACCACGATATTTTTGGCGCCACCGTCTTGGGAGGTGCTGTGCGAGCGCTTGAGCAACCGGGGTACCGAACCAGACGATGTTGTCCGTCGTCGCTTAGACACAGCTCGTATAGAGTTGGATGCACAGGGCGAATTCGATCACGTTGTGGTTAACGATGATCTAAAACAGGCCGTAGAGTCCATTAGTGAATTCTTGCGCAGTTAGCTCTTGTTTCACCTGGACGGCTAATATATTTTCATACACTCAACGCGAAAAGGGGTTGGTCTCGTAGTGGCTACTGAGTCCACGAAATCTGACAGCGTCTTCGACACACCCGAAGGCATCACTGATCCACCGATCGACGAACTACTGAATAAAGTCTCGTCGAAGTATGCTCTGGTGATCTTTGCTGCGAAGCGCGCACGCCAGATTAATAGTTATTACCAGGAGCAAGACGAGGGCGTATTCGAATTCGTCGGTCCGCTGGTCACCCCAGAGCCAGGCGAAAAACCTCTCTCTTTGTCTTTGCGTGAAATCGAAGAAGGCTTGTTAGATCACGAAGAAGCTCGCTAATTCGCTCCGCTGCAATGAATAACTTTTAGTGTTGTGTAGGCTTCGACGCTTAGCTGGTATCGAGTCTCTGCTTCATTGCTTATTCTATAACCCACTGTCCCCGAGAACGGGGCGGTGGGTTTTCCGTGTGCAACACCCCTCTGAATTCAAGTTGTTCGCGCACGTAACAGGGAACTCTGGCGTTGGCGCAAGCTGTGGGGCGTGTGAGAAACCTGACAATAACTATAAAGTACGCTAGGATTCCACTGTTTGAGAACCCTGGTTCTGATGAGTTGTTGAATGGAGTGATGAATGCTCGAACTGCTGTTTCCCAGCATATTGCATATTGTGGTGTTTAGTGTCGGACTTGGTTTGGCCTTTTGGAAGCTGAATTCTGAATTGAAAAACGCCCAGCACCCCGCCGAGCAGAACGGGGAGGTTGAGAAATAGTGGATACATTCACGATCACTGTAATCCTCTCGTTTATCGGGTTTTTGGTAGTCGGAATTTGGGTTAGTCGGGGAATTAATAATAAAAACGACTACTTTGTTGCGGGTCGCAACGTCGGCGTTTTGTTCATCGTCGGTACGCTCGTGGCTTCCTTTCTGTCGACGGTGGCGCTCATGGGTGAGGCGGGTATGGCCTACGACGGTTTCCCTTGGCCAATCCTATTGCTCGGTGTCATGTCCAAAATGGGCTACCTGGCCGGGGTCGTACTGTTTGGTCGTTATCTCCGCGATTCTGACGCATTGACCATCCCGGAATTTTTTGGCAAGCGGTTTAACTCGTCTCGGTTACGGGCTCTAGCTGGGGCTTCAGTGTTAGTGGGTATGGGGCTCTATCTGGTTACCGTTACTCGTGGCCTAGCGGTCGTTATCGAAGCAATTCTGGGGATCGATGGTTTTTGGGCGGTGTTCATAACCTGGGTGGCATTTACGATTTTTACGGTGTTGTCTGGATCCAAGGGCGTAATTATTACCGATACGATGATGTTCTTTTTCTTTATCATCGGAGGCGTGCTGGGGTCGGTAGCGATTTTCCGGGAGGCCGGTGGCGTAAAAGAAACCTTCAACAAACTGGCAGCTGACCCTACGCTGCGCGAAGGCTTGTTGTGGCATGGTCAGGTTGAAGGACCAGGTGAGCGTCTGAACTCGATAGGGGAAGCCCTCATCTATATATTCACCTTTGGTCTGGTGTGGGCCTTTGTCACGGCTGTGAGCCCGTGGCAGGCTTCGCGTTACATGATGGCAAAATCCAGTCACACTGCTATACGGGCGGGTATTGTTACCCTGCTGATAATCCCATCTTTCTATCTTTTCGTCATGTTCGCGGCGTATGCCGTGAATTTGATTAACCCGGACATTGAACCGAACTCCCAGGTATTCATTTGGGCTGCATACAACATCATGCCGACTGCAATTGGTGTTATTCTTGTCACGGGTATCGTCGCTGCTGGTTTATCTTCAGCATCGACGTTCTTGTCGTTAGTCGGCTTCAGTGCAGCACACGACGTGGGGCCGATGTTCCGCCGTGGTGAAGGTCTCGATGGTGGAGATACAAAGACTGATAATGTGCGCAGTGCTCGTTGGGCAATGTTGATCGTGGGGGCCATCGCGTTGCTGTTGGCCTATATTGCTACCCCGAGCGTGCTCGATATTGGTTATATGGCTGCATCGTTTTTTGCTGCTTCCTGGGGAATTGTGGCCTTCGCCTCTACACAGTCAAAGCGGATTTCCGAAACTGGCGCGTTTTGGGGAATGTTGTTGGGTGGCGTGATTACCTTGATCCTGGAGAGCATCAAGACCTTCGGGGGTGTGGACTGGCCGATGGCATTCCACCCGGTGTTGTTCGGACTTGCGGCAAGTTTGATCGCGGTCATCATTGGATCAATGCTTCGACCAGTCGAGAAAAACTCGTGGCAGTACATTTCGGAGTTAAAGCAGCGCGTAGAGTCGGACGTGACTGTCGCGGAAGTCAAGGTGACTAATCGATACATTTACGTAGCGATCGGCTTTATTGCCATTTTGTTTAGCGCGGTAGGATTTTTCTACGTCCCCATTATGAGCTAGCCCAACCAGCAGGAGGCCAACGTACGATGCCTGGAGATCAAAGCCAGCCACGCAACCTCGTCATCGGGGTATGTGGTGGGATTGCTGCTTATAAGTCTTGTCAGTTGATTCGAGACTTCACCGAAGCAGGTGACCAGGTTCGTGTTATTCCCACCGAATCTGCCTTGCGGTTTGTGGGTAGCGCGACCTTTGAGGCGTTGTCCGGTAACCCTGTTTCTACCACGGTGTTCTCTGAAGTTGATGAAGTCGCCCATGTCCGGCTAGGTCAGGAAGCGGATGGCATCATTATTGCTCCCGCTACCGCAGATTTTTTGGCTCGTGTGGCTCATGGGCGTGCTGATGATTTATTGGCGGCTACCGTGTTGGTGGCGGCTTGTCCAGTGATTATTGCACCGGCTATGCACACAGAAATGTGGGAGAATCCGGCCACGCAAGCTAACGTTGCAACGCTGCGTGAACGGGGGATCGTCGTGGTAAATCCTGCCACCGGTCGTCTGACTGGCAAAGACTCCGGGCCGGGGCGATTGCCGGAACCCAGCCATATCGCTGATATTGCGCGAACTGTTTTTTCCGGTGCCAGCATGAAACAGACGCTTGCGGGGGTTAACGTACTTATTAGCGCAGGTGGAACGCAAGAAATTATTGATCCGGTTCGTTTTATCGGTAACCGCTCTTCTGGAAAACAAGGCTTTGCCTTGGCAGAAATCGCAGTACAGCGGGGAGCTACGGTCACTGTGGTCGCTGCGAATTGTGCCGCCTTGCAAGCTCCTCCCGGGGCCACCGTTATTCCGGTGGAAACAACCCGAGAACTGCAGCAAGAGCTGCACAATCAGGCACCGGAGGCTGACTTAATCATCATGGCTGCAGCGGTGTCGGATTTTCGTCCGGCGAATCCAGCAGAATTCAAAATGAAGAAATCGAATGAGACGGACAGTCCCAGTCTGAACAGAATTGAGATGACGGAAAATCCGGACGTGTTAGCTAGCCTGGTTAAAGCGCGGGCAAACCGCACGTTGGCTCCAGAGACTGTCATCATGGGTTTTGCTGCTGAAACGGGCGACGATACCCAATCGATTCTGACATATGCCCAAGAAAAGCTCGAACGTAAGGGCTGCGACATGCTGATGTGCAATGAAGTCGGTGTTGGCAAAGTTTTCGGGCAATCCACTAACCAGGGCTACCTCCTGGATAAGGACGGCGGGATTAGTGAGATCGCTGCGGCGACGAAGCATATGGTGGCTGCCCAGATTTTGGATAAATTGGCATTGCGCCTGTAGACAGCTTTGTCTATAGTAATCTATACTAAGTGGTATTCAGGCGTGGTTTTCTGAAGTAGTTATCTGCGCCACACAAGCTGTTTTGGACAGCATGAATAAGCAATGTACGTCGTTTTCTCTGCTCATTAAGGATTTTTTGTGGCTGCACCAGTTCGCGCAAGCGCCTCGGGCCTGCGTCTGTTTACTTCAGAATCTGTGACAGAAGGTCACCCCGACAAGATTTGCGATGCAATATCGGACAGCATATTGGACGCTCTCCTGGCTAAGGATCAACATGCACGCGTGGCAGTGGAAACACTAGTGACTACCGGGCAAGTTCATGTCGCTGGTGAAGTGCGTACCAAGAGTTACGTAGAGATCCCGCAATTAGTTCGGAAAACCCTTGTCGATATTGGTTTTACCAGTTCAGATGTTGGTTTTGATGGTCGTACTTGTGGCGTGAATATTGCCATTGGCGAGCAGTCTCAGGAAATTGGGGATGGAGTCGATCGCTCGCATGAAGCGCGTTCGGGATTGCAGCTTGACGACGATGATCTCGCTGGTGCCGGTGACCAAGGGCTCATGTTCGGCTATGCAACGAATGAGACTGCAGAGTTTATGCCGTTGCCAATCGCACTCGCGCACCGGTTGTCTCGTCGACTCACGGAGGTGCGGAAGCAAGGAATTGTTCCGCACTTGCGCCCGGACGGTAAAACTCAGGCGACGTTTGCGTATTCCGGTGATCGTCCATCGCACATTGACACTATCGTGATTTCTACGCAACACGATCCGGAAGTTACGCAGGAATGGTTGGAAGAGCAGCTCCGCACGCACGTCATCGAATACGTTATTTCTGAAGCTGGACTGCAGAATTTCTATACCGACGATGTTACGCTGCTTATTAATCCCTCCGGTTCCTTCATCCTGGGCGGTCCTATGGGCGATGCAGGCCTGACCGGACGCAAGATTATCGTTGACACTTATGGTGGCATGGCGCGTCACGGTGGAGGAGCCTTTTCCGGGAAAGATCCGTCGAAGGTAGATCGTTCCGCAGCCTACGCGATGCGTTGGGTCGCTAAAAATATTGTGGCTGCGGGTCTGGCTGACCGTGCAGAAGTACAGGTCGCATATGCTATCGGGCGGGCGAATCCTGTGGGACTCTATGTCGAAACCTTTGGCACTGCGCACCATGGGTTGGACGATGAATCAATTCAAGCTGCCGTCGCGAAGACTTTTGACCTTCGCCCTGCGGTTATTATTCGTGAGTTAGATCTATTGCGTCCGATTTACCGTCCTACCGCTGCTTACGGCCATTTCGGTCGCACAGATTTGAATCTGCCATGGGAACAGACGAACCGTGTTGAGCAATTACGGGCTGCCGCGGGGGTATCCTAGCTCTTCATGGAGAGTTTATGGAGCTAGCTCATCCGGTTGCGCATGTGTTGCCTCTTTTGGGGTTAGCACATCTGGACCGTGGGTTTGATTACTTAGTCGCAGACAAAGACGACAAAGTAGCCCAGGCAGGTACTCGTGTGCGCATTCGATTTCACGGCCGACTCGTCGACGGGATTGTGTTGGAACGTCGTGCGCACTCAGAGCATTTAGGGCGATTGCGTTATCTAGAGCGGGTTTATTCCGAGCACGTTGTCTATCCGCAGCAGACCGCACGGCTTGTGGAATCCCTGGCGCAGCGCTATGGCGGCACCCGTGCGGACCTCATTAGAACCGCGATACCTCCGCGTCATGCCCAAGCGGAATCCTCCGATTTTGTTACTGCCTGGGACAAACTCGGCGAAGCTATTGAGCCGGACCTTTCTGGTTGGTCGAATTATCGGCACGGGCAGTCTTTTGTTGATTCAGTACTGGCTCGCCGTTCCGCACGCGCTGCATGGCAGATCACACCAGGCGATGACTGGGCAGGCATCGTGGCGTCGTTGCTAGCGAAAGTGGCCATTGATGGGGGCGGAGCACTGGCTGTGGTTCCTGATCAAAGGGATCTTGACCGCGTGGAAACTGCCCTTCGCGAGCATTTGGGGCCGAAGCAAATCACGGTGCTTAACGCTCAGTTGGGGGCGCAGGGACGCTACCGTAGATTTTTATCCGTCTTACATGGACAAGCACGGGTAGTAATTGGTACGCGCAGCGCGGCGTATGCGCCACTGAAAAACCTAAGTTTAGCTGTCATTATCGATGATGGAGACGAAAACCTCATCGAACAGCGAGCTCCTTATGCTCACGCTCGGGAAGTGCTGACCACGCGTGCTGGGCTGGAGGGCTGCTCGTTGCTCATTGGCGGGCTTGCCCGCACCGCGGAGACACAGCTATTGGTGGAAGCCGGCTGGATGCACGGTTTGCTTGCTTCACGCGATCGAGTACGCGAATCGTCCCCACTTATACGAGCGGCAGCCGATACGGATTTTGAACTGGAAAAAGACCCGGTAGCCGCGCAGGCTCGTGTACCAGGGCTCGCGTTTGATGCAGCTCGTCGGGCGCTTTCTGCAGGAAAGCCAGTATTGGTGCAAGTTCCACGGAAGGGCTATATCCCGACGCTGTCTTGCGCACAGTGCCGACATCCAGCGCGATGTCGTATCTGTAATGGGCCGGTAGGATTACCTGGGCAGGATCCTGCGGCTGCTGTGGCAGCATCCACGACAAGCGCGATACAGTCACAGTCACGAGTTGCGACATCAACCGAATCACGAGCGGAAGTGCCCACATGTCGATGGTGTGGAGCGATTCACTCATCGTTTCGGTGCGGCGAATGTGGCTCACAACGTCTCCGGGCAGTGGTACTTGGTGCGCAACGCACCGCGGAAGAATTGGGGAGAGCGTTTCCGTCCACACGTGTGATTACCTCTGGTGGTTCGCGGGTATTGGATTCGGTTCCAGATTCACCCGCGTTGGTGGTTGCGACCCCAGGTGCGGAACCCCTGGTGGATGGTGGCCATTACGGGGCCGCGTTGTTATTAGATACTTGGGCTTTGCTTGGCAGGCAGGATTTACGTGCCGCGGAAGATACTCTGGCGACGTGGATGCGCGCTGCCGCTTTAGTGGAAAGTCGTGCTTCAGGTGGCATGGTCATCGTTGTGGCTGAAGCTAGCTTGCCGTCCGTGCAGTATTTGATTCGTTGGGACCCCGTAGGCGCTGCAACAGCTGAATTGGCAGGGCGTAGGGAGACCAAATTTCCCCCCGCCGTGCATATGGCTGCTATTGATGGCGCGGATGCGAGCCTGGACATGTTTCTTGACTTAGTTGAACTTCCAGCGCACGCGGAGGTACTGGGCCCAGTTGACCTGCCTTATTCCACCAGGTTGCCCGGGGACTATGATGAACAGCGCTTTGGCCTCCCACAGAGAATTTTGGTGCGGACCCCGTTGGGGCCCCGGGCGGAACTAGGTGTGGCGTTGCGGACCGCTGCGGTGGCTCGTAGTTTGCGTAAAGACGAGCTTCCTTTACGGATTCAGGTCGATCCGCCCCATATTGGTTAAATCAGAATCGGTTAGTCTGAATAGTTATGGACCATTAAAGGAGTAGGAAGAACAATGCGGATTGTGTTTGCTGGTACACCGGAGCCGGCTGTTGTGGCTTTGGAAGCACTCTTGGAATCTGAGCACGAGGTCGTCGGTGTGCTTACCCGTCCAGATGCACGGAAAGGGCGCGGTCGTAGTTTGGCGTCGTCGCCGGTTGCAGCTTTGGCTCGGGAACGTGGGATTGAGGTGCTTACTCCCGAGACTTTGCGTGCGAACACCGAGGATGGTTCTCAGGTTCGCGCCTGGTTGCAGGAATTAGCTCCGGAGGCAATCGCTGTGGTGGCCTACGGTAAATTGATTAGTACGGATTTGTTGGACGTTGCCCGGCATGGCTGGATTAATCTGCATTTTTCTCTACTTCCACAGTGGCGCGGAGCGGCTCCGGTGCAAGCTGCGATTGCGCATGGCGATGACATTACTGGTGCCAGCACATTCCGGATCGAAGAAGGACTTGATACCGGGGACGTATTTGGCACGGTGACGGAGGTTATTCGTGACGACGATACGGCGGATGATCTGTTGACGCGTCTGGCTTATTCCGGCGCGGATTTGTTGGTTGCTACCATGGATGGGCTTGCCGACGAACGCTTAGAGGCGCAGCCGCAATCTGGTGAGGCCACCTACGCCCCGAAAATTTCTGCTGAGCAGGCGCACATCGATTGGTCACAACCAGATTTTGCGATCGATCGGCACATTCGGGCTTATACACCCGGTCCTGGCGCGTGGACGATGCTCGGTGAGCAACGTTTAAAGATTGCACCGGTGACGCTGGTTACAGCGGGGAGTGACGCTGCGGCCCTGTTTGCGAAGAAATCTTTGTCTGCTGGCGAATTGTATGTTGCGAAAAACGATGTGTTTGTTGGCACCGCTACTACACCAGTGCGCTTGGGAATGGTCCAAGCACCAGGAAAGAAGAGAATGGATGCCGCAGCTTGGGCGCGCGGAAATCAACCGGAAGGAATTTTGTCATGAGTGCAGCAGCTGGCGGATTTCGATCTCGGTCGCGTTCCGGCGAATCCCCACGTTTAGCGGATAAAGCAGGCAACCAGACTGGAAAAAAGACGGATGCTCGAGGAGCTAAGTCGCAACAGCATGACAAGCGGCGTCCACACAGCTACAAGCAGCAGAAGCGACAGAAGCGAACACACCGCGAGACAGCGGGCGTCGACAAGCCTCGCCTGCTTGCCTTTGCGGTCTTGAATCGGGTTAGCGACGATGATGCCTATGCGAATTTGATTTTGCCGAAATGTTTGCGGGAAGAGCGTGTTAAAGGGCGTGATGCTGCGTTTGCAACAGAAATCACCTATGGCTGTCTCCGGTCGCTTGGCGTTCTCGATACTGTGATTGACGCGTGCTCGTCACGCGAGTTGGACTCGCTCGCCACGCCGGTCCTGAATGCCCTTCGCTTGGGAACTTACCAATTGTTGTTTACGCGCGTTGATGATCATGCTGCTGTGGATACTTCAGTACGGCTAGTCGAATCGGCTGAGCATGGTAAGGCTAAAGGTTTTGTTAACGGCATTTTGCGCACGGTCGGCCGAACCCCCCGAGAGCAATGGATCGCACAGCTGCGACCAGAAGGTGAACTCGCTGGTTTGGCATTTGAACATGCGCACCCTGAGTGGATTGCACGGTCGTTCAATGAGGCGTTGTTAGCGGAAAACCAAGATGCCAGCTTAGGTGTGGAAAGCCCGCATTCTGACGGGATTCATCCAGAACTTGCCGCTGCGCTTGCGGCCGATTCAGAGCGCCCATTGGTGCATTTGGTCGCGCGTCCAGGAGAGATTAGTGCTGAAGAACTCGCGTTGATGATTGGGGGAGAAACCGGCAGGTATAGCCCATATGCGGTGTACTTGGAGTCTGGTGGCAACCCGGGGGCACTGGAACCAGTGCAGCAGTCAATGGCGGCAGTGCAAGATGAAGGTTCGCAGTTGATTGCGCGTGCGGTCGTGGAAGCCGAGGTGCTGGGAGAAGACTCTGGGCGCTGGCTCGACCTTTGTGCTGGGCCTGGTGGAAAAGCTGCTCTGTTAGGTGCTTTAGCCGCCATCGATGGTGCCTCGGTAGACGCGGTGGAAGTCTCGCCTCACCGTGCGGAATTGATTCGCTCAACGGTGGCTGATTTGCCGGTCACAGTGCACGTGGCTGACGGTAGAAGTCCGGGGTTAGCAGCTGGTTTTGACCGGGTGCTTGTCGACGCCCCATGCTCAGGGCTGGGAGCGTTACGTCGACGTCCGGAAGCACGCTGGAAAAAAGACGATCGCGATATTCTGGATTTGAATACACTGCAAGTGGAGTTATTACGCTCAGCGCTGCAGTTGGTGCGACCAGGTGGGGTGGTGGTTTATTCCACGTGCTCGCCAGACCTGCGTGAAACGCGGTCAATCGTCGACACAATTTTGGGGGATACTGACGGCCCGGCGGTAGAAGAATTATCAGCGTTGGCAACTCTTCCGGACATTCCAGGAATCGGCACTGGGAATTTCCTTTCGGCACAGATGTGGCCACATAGGCACGGCACTGACGCTATGTTTTTTGCTGTGCTCCGCCGGAAGATTACCTAAACCAGTGGACTAGACGTTAGCCCGAATAACCGTAGAATGGCCAGTATGTCTGTTCGTGATTCAGCAAATTCCTCTCCGGGAGTCTCGCCCCTTGATGCGTCGTCTTCTATTTCTGATCCGTTAATCAAGCGGCGGGCCTTGATCGCGCCGTCTATTTTAGCCGCGGATTTTTCCAGTCTTGGCGATCAAGTCCGTAGCGTTGACAACGCTGACTGGATTCACGTGGACATCATGGACGGACATTTTGTCCCAAACTTGTCGTTTGGTCCGGATGTGACCGCAACCGTCGATAAGATCACTGAGCAGTATTTAGATGTGCATTTGATGATCGAAAATCCGGAGCACTGGGTCGATACCTATATTGCTGCCGGTGCTGATTGCATCATCTTCCATGTAGAAGCGACTGATGACCATGTTGCTTTAGCCAAAAAGATCCGGGAAAAAGGCGTTCGTGCTGGCTTCTCGCTGAAACCAGCTACCCCGATTGAGCCGTATCTTGCGGATCTTGAACATTTCGACTTGGCCTTGGTAATGAGTGTCGAGCCCGGATTTGGTGGACAATCGTTCATGCCTGACCAATTAGACAAAGTTCGCGCACTGCGCCAGGCCATTGATGAGCGGAATCTTGATTGTCTCATCGAGATTGACGGCGGAATTTCAGAACATACAATCGAGAAATCCGCTGAAGCTGGTTGTGACGCCTTCGTTGCAGGCTCCGCGGTCTTCAAGAAAACAGATCCGGCAGCAGCGGTGAATCATCTTCGCGCGTTAGCGACTGGGGCGACACAACACTAAATGACTTCTGAATTTTCTGCGAGCGCCTTAGACGCTCGTATTCTCAACGTTGCGCTCTCGGCAGCTCACCGAGCAGCCCTGGAGGTCCGTGGTAGCACAAGCCCGAATCCGCCCGTAGGGGCAGTAATTCTGACTGAGAATGGAGATATTTGTGGAGTCGGCGCCACTGAACCGCCAGGTGGGCGACATGCAGAAATTGTTGCGTTGGACCAGGCGGGTAGGTCTTCGAAGGGTGCGCATGTAGTGGTCACCCTCGAACCGTGCAACCATCAAGGCAGGACCGGCCCGTGCTCGCAAGCTCTCATCGATGCAGGTGTGGCTTCAGTGCATTATTTACATGCTGACCCCAATGTGATTGCAGCCGGTGGTGCAGAAAAACTACGCGCGGCGGGAATTGCGGTTCATCATCTTGGGGCCTCTGGTCTTTTGCAGCGGGATTCCACCGCGATTTTAGGCGACGAGCTGGAGCCATGGCTGCAGGCTACAGCCATGGGACGAGTGCACGTCACGGCAAAGTTCGCACAATCGGTCGATGGGTTTAGTGCTGCATCTGACGGATCAAGCAAGTGGATCACTGGTTCTAAGGCAAGAGAGAGGGTGCATCTCGATCGTAGTAAACGTGATGCGATCATTATTGGCACGGGGACAGCGTTAGCCGATAATCCATCGTTGACCGCTCGCTATATCTCCGAAACCGGAGAAACCTTGTCGTATAAGCAGCAGCCACGTCGTGTGGTAATCGGCAAGTCAGATTTGTCCGCATGCAGTAATTTGCAGCGTCTCGGCTTTGCACAATACCCCGATATTCCTACTGCTCTGACTGCCTTATGGGAACAGGGCTGTCGAGATGTGCTAGTCGAGGGCGGTCCGAAACTCCTGAGTTCATTTGTCGGGAGTGGTTACGTCGATGCAGTGCAAGCATATGTGGCACCGTTATTGCTAGGAGACGGGCGTAGTGTGCTTGCTTCTGCTGTTGGTGTGAATCTGGCAGATGGCATGCGTTTAGAGATCAATCGTGTCGAAAGACTTGGCAATGATGTGTTGTTGACCATGGTGTCGGGAGCGAAGTAGATAAGCTACGGAGAAAGGCAATAAATGTTTAGTGGATTGGTAGAAAACACTGGTGAGGTCGTAACGGTCGACAACGTCGGTGATGCGGTTCGTGTGAGCATCCAAGGTGGGAGAATCATGCACGATGCCAGCCTGGGGGATTCCATAGCAGTCAACGGCGTCTGCTTGACGGTTGCGGAGTTGGATGTTGAATCCGGAGTTTTTGGCGCTGATGTCATGCAGGAATCACTAAATCGTTCAGTGCTGGGCGACTTGCGCCCTGGCAGCATAGTGAACCTCGAACGTGCGCTCCGTGCCGACGCGCGACTTGGTGGGCACATCATGCAAGGGCATGTTGATGGTACAGCGCGACTGGTTTCTCGCACTCCCTCAGAGAACTGGGAAGTTTTGCGCTTCGAATTACCAGCGCAACTGGCAAAATACGTCGTAGAAAAAGGGTCTATTGCTATCAGCGGTGTGTCTTTGACTGTGTCTGCTATTTCTGAGACTCCTAGACCATCAGCTGCGGCCACGGCCGCGACATCGACTGTGCCCTCTGGTCCAGAATTTGAAGCGATTCCTAGAACGACTCCTATCCCTAATGCTGACAGTGGCGACTGGTTTGAAGTCTCCTTGATCCCTACGACATTGTCCGAAACCACCTTAGGCACCTTGGCAGTGGGCGAGAGGGTTAATCTAGAGGTCGACATCATCGGCAAATACGTCGAAAAGCTGTTGGCCGCGGGAACACCGACCGGTTATAGCTTTCCGTCAGACACACACTAAAGTGGAGACATATGAGCATCGAGGTCACCCAGGATGGCAAAGCAATCAAGCTTGATAGCGTCGAACGTGCAATAGCCGATATTCGGGCAGGCAAAGCTGTAGTGGTCGTAGATGATGAAGACCGCGAAAACGAAGGCGATCTAATTTTTGCCGCAGAAAAAGCTACTCCAGAATTAGTGGCTTTTATGGTCCGGTACACCTCTGGTTATATCTGCGCGCCGATGCTTCCAGACGACCTCAATCAGCTGGGCTTGCCGCCTATGGCGGCGGTTAACGAGGACGTGCGCGGTACGGCTTATACCGTGACTGTTGATTTCAATGACGGCACCACTGGTATTTCTGCGGCTAGTCGTGCCAAGACCTTGCGTGCATTGGCGTCCGCGGATGCGCATCGGGAGCAGTTCACCCGCCCGGGCCACGTCGTACCCCTGAGCGCTCGCCCTAATGGTGTGTTGGACCGCAACGGACACACCGAAGCTTCTGTTGATTTGGCACGCTTGGCAGGTTTGCGCCCGGCCGGTGTGATCTGTGAAATTGTGTCGGAAAAAGACCCGACCGATATGGCACGTCTTCCGGAACTACGGGAATTTGCCGATACCCATGACCTGGCTTTGATCTCAATAGAGCAAATGATTCAGTGGCGACGTCGTAATGAAATGCAGGTGGTCCGTGAGGTAGCAACCAGCTTGCCGACGGATGCTGGACCGATGACTGCGCTCGGGTACCGCCACCAGGTGGATGGGACGGAGCATGTGGCACTGATCGCGGGCTCGGTGGACGAGTTGCACAATGCCACAGACGTCCCAGTACGCGTGCATTCGGAATGTCTCACTGGTGATGTTTTCCACTCGCGTCGCTGTGACTGTGGACAGCAGCTGGATCAAGCGATTGACTATATCCAAAGAGCTGGTAGCGGCGTAGTGATCTATATTCGCGGACACGAGGGCCGGGGCATCGGGCTTCTCGCCAAGCTTAAAGCTTATCGTCTGCAGGAAAGTGGTGCCGATACCGTAGACGCGAATTTGGAACAAGGGCTGCCTGCGGACGCACGCGAATTTTCCGTGGCTGGTCAGATTTTGGCTGATCTGGGAATCGCGAGCGCGAATTTGTTGACCAATAACCCGTTCAAGGCTGAAGCCTTGGAAGGGTTTGGCGTCGAAGTATCTAAACGCACTGCACTGCTTACCGAAGCGAACGAAGATAACATCGCGTATCTACGTACGAAACGTGACCGCATGGGGCATGACTTGCCAACGGTTGCGGACTGGGATGTGCAACGTCCACAATAATCCGCGGCAAATTTGCGTCATCATATATCTATTTACAGCAAGGAGCTGACATGGCACACGGTGGAGCACCGCAGATCCCCCTAGGCAGCGCTAAAGGGGTGCGAGTATGCGTAGTGAGCACTCGCTGGAACCAGGAAGTCTGTGAGCAGATGCGCTCCCGGGCGCTAGCCGTGGCTGCTGAAGCAGGGGCCACGGTTTCGGAAGCACGTGTCATGGGTGCGATTGAGCTGCCAGTTGTTGTCCAGCAAGCGGCACGGCAATTCGACGCCGTGGTTGCTTTGGGTTGCGTGATTCGGGGCGGAACCCCGCACTTTGATTATGTCTGTGATTCTGTGACCCAGGGGTTGACCCGGGTGAGTCTGGATGAATCGACCCCGGTTACCAACGGGGTGTTGACCGTGAATTCCCAAGAGCAGGCACGTGCCAGAGCTGGGTTTCCGGATTCGATTGAGGATAAGGGTGGTGAGGCCATGGCTGCAGCGCTTGACACATTGGCTACCCTTCGTGAGCTGCGTGCCACTGCGCACCACCGTGAGACAGACATTTGCGAGGAACAAGCATGACGTCCCAATCTGATGAGACGAATTCCCACCAACAGTTTCACAAAGAACAGCAGCTCGACGAAAAGAAATTAGCAGCGTATACCGCGTTGGATCCATTTTCGGTGACGAGCAATAAACCGTGGGAGTTAACCATTACTTCTCGTAAACTGCGCGTCTACGCCATGTTCTTGATCCCGATCATCATGGCTGTTCACATTTTCATGGCGTGGCAACTTAGCCTCGAATTTACTGGGGCATCGGTCACTGGCGTCGATTTCATTGCATTTCCCGGCGTCGGCGTGATTATTTCTGTTTTAGTTTGGCTCGCGCTTTCGCGTCCTCGTGTGCGGGTCAATAGTGATGGCGTAGAAGTCCGTAATATTATCGGAACTCGGTTTTATTATTGGCAACTCATTTACGGACTATCCGTTCCCGAAGGTGCTCGTATGGCACGTCTCGAACTTCCTGAATTCGAGTATATGCCGTTGTGGGCGATTCAAGTTTCTGATGGTGCGGACACCATCCAGGCGGTACGAAAATTCCGCGAGCTTGAAGCCCAATACATGCCCGAAGAATAGCGAAATTTTTCTTAGCGATGAGTGATCCAGCAACGTACCGGCCGGCGCCCGGAACTATCCCCACGGAACCCGGCGTCTACAAATTTCGTGATGAGAATCGTCGGGTAGTTTACGTCGGTAAGGCGAAGAACCTCCGGGCACGTTTATCGAATTATTTCCAGGACATCACGCAACTGCACCCCAGGACACGGCAAATGGTGCAGACCGCAGATTCTGTGGAATGGACAGTCGTCGCTAGCGAGGTCGAAGCACTTCAGCTGGAGTACACCTGGATCAAGAGATTCGACCCCCGATTTAATGTCATGTACCGCGATGACAAGACATATCCGATGCTCGCGGTGTCAGTGGGAGAACAGGTTCCTCGAGTGTTTTTCTACCGGGGGCCAAGAAAACGTGGAGTCCGGTATTTCGGTCCATACGCACATGCTTGGGCGGTGCGAGAAACCATGGATTTGTTGTTGCGAGTTTTCCCAATGCGTAGCTGTTCATCAGGTGTATATCGCCGACACGAACGGTTGGGCAGGCCATGCTTGCTAGGTTATATCGGCAAATGCGATGCGCCGTGTATTGGACGGGTCAGTGCCGATGAACATCGGGAAACCGTGAACGGGTTGGTTGGTTTCATGCGTGGACGAACTAACGACGTCGTTAAGCGTCTGACTGCAGACATGGAAAAAGCGTCAGAGGAACTCGAATTTGAGAAAGCGGCACGCTTGCGTGATGACCTAGGGGCGATCGACAAGCTGATGGAGCAGCAGACGGTGGTGCTGGGGGATGGTACGGCAGCAGACCTTATCGCTTTCGCAGATGATGAATTGGAAGCTGCAGTGCAGATTTTCCATGTGCGCGATGGACGTATCCGTGGTCAGCGCGGCTGGGTAGTAGAAAAATTGACGGAGCTTCCAGAACTGATAGAAAATTTTTTGGTCCAGTTCTATTCCGATGCTGCTGAGCGTGAAGAAATGGAAGCAGCGGAAGACGCTAAACTCATTGACAGGCGCGGGGTAGATCAAGAATCCAGGCTAGAAATCCAAGAACACGACGAAGCAGCGCGGACTACCACGCGCGATGTGATTCCACGCCAGATCATGGTGCATACCGAACCACAAGATGTTAAACAGGTATCGACAGTATTATCTGATCTACGTGGTGGGTCAGTGGAAGTTCGGGTACCACAACGAGGCGAGAAAAAAGCCCTCATGGACACCGTGTATCGGAATGCCCTAGATGCGCTGAAACAGCACAAGCTAAAACGCGTCGGTGATCTCACCGCGCGGTCGGCGGCCCTGCAAGATCTGCAGACTTCTCTGTTCTTGGATAGCGCCCCGCTACGTATTGAGTGCATCGATATTTCGCATATTCAGGGCACAGACGTGGTCGCGTCATTAGTCGTTTTTGAGGACGGTCTTCCACGCAAAGCAAGTTATCGTCGTTACCGAATAAAGGAAGCTGCAGGTGGTGGGCATTCAGATGACGTTGCTTCCATCGCTGAGGTCACGCGGCGACGGTTCAAGCGTCACCAGGATGATAAATTGCATGTGCCTGATGAAGAACTTGAAGCGAGCACGTTTGCAGACGAGGACGTCACAGAAGAATCCGCGGATGGGAATCGTTTTGCCTACCCACCGCAATTATTCGTCGTCGATGGTGGCTTACCGCAGGTTAATGCAGCACAGAAAGTTTTCGATGATCTTGGCGTTAACGATGTAGCATTGATTGGTTTGGCTAAACGGCTCGAAGAAATCTGGGTTCCCGGTGAAGAAGAGCCGATTATCCTTCCACGCGGCAGTGAAGCACTTTATTTGCTGCAGCACATTCGCGACGAAGCACATCGCTTTGCAATTAGCTATCACCGTCAGCAGCGTTCCAAGCGCATGCGCAGCTCAGCGTTAGACGCGGTACCTGGCTTGGGCCCAGCCCGGCGCGCAGATTTGGTGAAGCATTTTGGTTCGGTCAAAAAGTTAAAGCAAGCCAGCGTGAAGGAAATTACTGAGGTGAAGGGGTTTGGTCCTGCGTTAGCAGAAAGTATTTATGCTGCGCTCCATAAGTAAGGAAGCGAATCGCACTGGTGTGATCCAGCGACTATGCTTTACAGCATGACCGCATTCGCCACGTCGCCAATTTTGCTTACCGGAATGTCTGGAGCCGGCCTGTCTACAGCTGCTCGTGTACTGGAAGACAAAGGGTTCTATGTCGCTCATAATTTGCCACCGGAGCTTATGGTGCAGTTGTTTGATTTGTGTGCAGACGACAATTCCCCGGTTGACAAAGTGGCAGTCGTAGCGGATGTTCGCTCGCGTATGTTTGGTGGCTCGATCTTGTCTGCTATGGATGAGCTAAAGAATCGGAATATGCCGGTCACAGTTTTGTTTATGGATGCCCGTGACGATGTTTTGATTCGGCGTTTTGATTCGGTGCGCAGAACCCACCCGTTGCAAGAAAAAGATACCTTGCAAATCGGTATTGAACGAGAACGGGCAGCAATTTCTGCACTCAAAGAACGAGCTGACGTCATTATCGATTCTTCAAATCTGTCTGTGCATGATTTACGTCGTGCAATGGAAGCCAGTTTCGGTTCCACAGGTCTGGATAAGCAGCATGTCACTGTCGAGTCATTTGGGTTTAAACATGGGGCACCGCGGGATGCGGATTTGGTCCTCGATGTGCGATTTTTGCCTAATCCGTATTGGGTTCCGGAATTGCGAGAATACCGCGGCACCGATGGGCCAGTAGCCGACTATGTCTTGGCTAGCCCGGCTGCTCATAGTTTTATCGCGAATTTCGAGAAGATGCTTGATTCCATGCTTGATGGTTATCGGCACGAAGGTAAAAATTTCATCACGGTGGCAATAGGTTGTACTGGTGGTCATCATCGATCAGTTGCCATTTCGGAGGAGCTTGCTCGGAGGCTGCGGATCCGTGATGAACTCGAGGTTACTATCATGCATCGTGATTTTGAGCGCTCTTAGCTGCCTTAGGGGTCGAAGACAGAATTGTTGCTAGAGACCCTAGGTACTGCTCCTTAGTACCCGCACTCCGTATATGTAATACAACCTACGAAGGAATAATACTGCGCTATGGCTGCAGAGTCAGAACAGTCCGAACAGCCCGAATCAACCCCATCGAACGCGGTGTCTTCGCGTGTCTTAGAAGTCCAGCAAGGTCAGAAACAGCCAGGCCCCTTACGTATTGCCTCATTAGGGGGCGGCCATGGGCTGTTTCAAACGCTGAAAGCTGCGCGACGGCTTGCTCCAGAGGATATTTCGGCAATCGTCACTGTCGCTGATGACGGTGGTAGTTCTGGGCGATTGCGTAAGGAATTCGATATGATTCCGCCTGGTGACCTCCGCATGGCGTTAGTCGCCTTGTCAGTGCGCGATGATGCGGAAGGTAAGTTTTGGGAACAGACCCTTCAACATCGGTTTGGTGGTAGTGGCGCGCTGGCTGGTCATGCCTTAGGTAATTTATTGATTACCGGTTTGAAAGAAATTCTTGGTCAGGAACAGGCCGCTCTCGATGCGGTCATGCGACTCACCGGTGCTCAGGGCCGGGTACTGCCGGTGTGTACAGAGCCGTTGGATATTCAAGCGGACGTGTCTGGTCTAGATGACGACCCAAGGGTAATGCGTTCAGTTCGTGGTCAGGTAGCTGTCGCATCGACACCAGGGCAGGTACGGCGAGTCAGTGTTATTCCAGAAAACCCTGAAATTAACCCCGCAGCACTCGAGGCTATCCGTGGAGCTGATCTGGTCACGCTAGGCCCCGGCTCATGGTTTTCTAGTGTGATCCCGCATCTTGTGCTTCCACAGGTAGTGCGTGCAATTAATGAGTCCGATGCTTTAAGAATCTTGGTGCTCAACCTCAATGGTGAGCCTGGCGAAACGCAGGGATTTTCCTATGAGCGTCATATCCACGTCTTAGCGCAACATGCGCCGGGCTTGCATGTCGACGTAGTCATTTGTGATTCGGCATCGGTAACCTCGGAATCTGAGCGCGAGTATTTGCAGAAAGCAGCGCGCATTCTGCAGGCCTCGATGGTTTTTGCTGATGTTCGAGAAATCGACGAAGCTGGCAGAGCAAGTTCGCGACATGATGAACTAAAACTGGCCCAGGTTCTGAGCGATGTTTACGTTAGATACACCCATGACCAGGAGCCGGCCGAAATTGAACCAACCGAAGAGAAACAGGGGTGACGCGATGGGACTGACAGAACAGGTCCAAGAAGAACTCACCAGGGTGGTTCCGACGAAACAATCTGCTCGAAGCGCGGAAGTCGCCGCTATCCTACGTCTTGCATCCACCATGGAAGTCGTAGGTGATGCACTCACCTTTGAAGTAGAACTCAATTCACGGGCGGTTGCGGAACGTTTGGCCAAAGACATAGAAGAATTGTTTAATATCGTGATTCGCCCCACTCCCACGGGCCTAGCAGGTACGCACAAGACTCCTCGGTACCAGTTGCGAATTAGCCGGAATGCGAAAACCATTGCCCGGCGACTCGGTTTGGTCACGAAATCCGGGCACCCCGTGGTCGGGTTACCACCGCAGGTGATTTCCGGGACTATCGCTGATAATGAAGCAGCTTGGCGTGGGGCTTTTTTGGCGCAAGGATTGTTGACCGAACCTGGTCGTTCTTCTTCGCTGGAAGTTGCTTGTCCGTGCCAAGAGGCCGCGTTGGCGTTGGTAGGTTGTGCGCGCAGGCTTGGCATATCCGCAAAGACGAAGGAATCACGTGGGACTGATCGCGTGGTTATCCGCGACGGGGAAGCAATTGGCGCATTGTTGACACGCATGGGGGCGCAAATGACGCGTTTAGAGTGGGACGAAAAGCGCCTGCGTCGGGAAGCGCGTGCCTCACAAAACCGTTTGGCCAATTTCGATGATGCTAATTTGCGTCGCTCTGCACGTGCGGCAGTTACTGCAGCTGCCCGGGTACACCGCGCAATGGAAATTTTGGGAGATGACGTGCCCGAGCACTTGGCTGAGGCAGGTAATCTGCGAGTGAAATACAGGCAGGCTTCCTTAGAAGAACTCGGTCGCCTCGGGGATCCGCAAATGACGAAAGATGCGGTAGCCGGACGTATCCGCAGATTGCTGTCAATGGCTGATAAACGCGCAGAAGAACTTGGGATTCCGGATACCTCAGAAGGCATTGATGAAGACCTCTTCGACGATGATTTGGGAGGCGCTGAGCACTTCACCGGCGAGGGAGATAGTTAAGAGCCGACGAAGTCCTAAAATACCGGGTAAAATATAAGCATGACTCGCGTAGCAATTAACGGCTTTGGCCGCATTGGGCGCAGCTTTCTGCGCGCCGTCCTAGAATCACCGGGCGATATTGAGATCGTTGCCATTAATGACGTGGCAGAACCAGAAACCTTAGCTCATTTGTTGAAATTCGACACCGGGCTCGGGATTCTAGCGGCAGATGTCTCGATCGAGGCTCCTAGCAAAGAAGGCTCGGCTGCTAATGACGCCCACTTGGCAGCAGAATTGCTGGTTGATGGACACCGTATCGCGTTAACTAACATCAAAGATCCCTCACAATTACTTTGGAAAACCTTCAATGTAGATATTGTCGTTGAAGCCACTGGTAAGTTCCGTTCTAATGAACAGGCTCATCCACATCTGGACTCAGGTGCGAAAAAGGTCATCTTGTCCGCACCGGGCAAAGACGTCGACGGCACATTCGTTTACGGCATCAATTCCGATAATTATGACCCTGCGCAGCAGAATGTCATTTCCGCGGCCTCGTGTACTACAAATTGCTTGGCGCCAATTGCGCAAATCCTAAACCAAGAATTTGGGATCGCAAATGGTTTAATGACGACTATCCACGCTTACACCGGTGATCAGCAGCTTGTCGATGGGCTGCATAAAGATCTACGCCGGGCTCGCGCTGCTGCACAGAATATCGTTCCTACCTCTACCGGTGCAGCGAAAGCAGTTGGTTTGGTGATCCCGGAGCTTGCCGGAAAACTCGATGGGTATGCGCTACGAGTCCCAACTCTGACCGGATCTGCGATGGAATTGACGTTCCAAGCTGAGCGAACTGTCTCAGTGGAGGAGATTAACGCCGCCGTGCAGAAAGCGGCGGACGGTTACTTATCTGGAATCGTCCAATACTCAGACGATCCGTTGGTGTCTAGCGATATCGTGGGCAACGGACACGGGGCGATTTTTGATGCCCCCTTAACCAAAGTGATTGGTGACAATCTAGTTAAGGTAGTGGCGTGGTACGACAACGAGTGGGGATACAGCAGCCAATTGCTGCGACTGTGCAAACACGTCGGGGCCCAACTCTAGCCTTGTTACAAGCTTTTGCTTGTACACTCGCACACGAAAACCTGATCGCGTAAAGGAAAATACATTGGCATTTCGAAAGCTAGCGCAATTGTTGGAGCAGGACCTCGAGTCCCGGCATGTTTTGTTGCGGGCAGATTTAAATGTACCGCTGACAGATGAGGGAGAAATCGCTGATCCGGGTCGCATTACCGCAGCTTTGCCAACGATCCAGGCACTTGTTGCTGCCGGCGCCAAAGTCGTTATTGCTGCTCACCTGGGACGTCCAAAGGGGCAGTTTAACCAGAAATATTCGCTGGCCCCGGTTGCAGAAGCGCTTTCAGATGAACTAGGTCAGTGGGTGGCATTGGCTCAGGATGTTACTGGAGAAGACGCACACGAACGCGCCAATGGGCTGAACGACGGCGACGTTTTGTTGTTGGAAAATGTGAGGTTCGACGCACGTGAAACTTCCAAAGACGCTTCGGAACGCGCAGAATTCGCCGCGGAACTGGCTGCCTTGGCAGCTGATGACGGTGTGTTTGTCTCGGATGGATTCGGTGTCGTCCACCGTGCACAGGCATCGGTTTACGACGTCGCGAACAAACTTGATGCCTACGCCGGATACTTGGTGGAAGCCGAGTTGGAAAAGTTGTCCGCTGTAGCCGATAATCCAGAGCAAGATTACACCGTGGTGTTGGGTGGATCGAAAGTATCCGACAAGCTGGGCGTTATTGAAGCATTGGCTGGAAAAGCCCAAAACATCATTATCGGTGGTGGAATGTGCTATACTTTCCTCGCGGCACAAGGCTATAACGTGCAGAATTCCTTGCTGCAGGAAGACATGATCGATACCTGCAAGCAGCTGTTAGACCGCTTTGGCGATAAAATCTGCTTGCCAGTCGATTTGCTCGCTGCGGATGAATTTTCAGCCGACGCAAACACAAAAATCGTAGAATTGGCTGCGATTCCAGAGGGATGGCTCTCGCCAGATATCGGGCCAAAATCCGTACAAAAATTCGCAGAACTAATTACTTCGTCGAAGACTGTTTTCTGGAATGGTCCAATGGGGGTTTTCGAAAAAGAACCATTTGCGCGAGGCACAGAAGGCGTGGCAAAGGCCATCATTGCAGCTACCAGCAACGGTGCATTCACTGTCGTTGGCGGTGGGGACTCTGCATCAGCCGTGCGGGCTTTGGGGCTTGATGAGAGCGGATTTAGCCACATTTCGACAGGTGGTGGAGCATCTCTGGAGTTCTTAGAAGGGAAAGCACTACCGGGCGTTGCCGTCCTGGCTGGTTAATAATTTCTGGAAATCCGCGTAAATCACAAGAAGGAGAAGCACATGCCACGAACTCCATTGATCGCCGGCAACTGGAAGATGAATCTTGATCACCTTGAAGCGATTAAAAACATCCAGAAGCTGACTTTCGCTTTGCCGAAAGAATATTACGAGCAGGTAGATATCGCGGTATTAGCACCATTCACTGATCTGCGCTCAATTCAAACCGTAGTGAACGGGGAGAAAATGAAGATCAGTTACGGCGCCCAAAACCTAGCTCCACAAGAAAAAGGAGCATATACAGGAGATATTTCTGCCCCGATGTTGGCAAAACTCGGCTGCGAATGGGTTATCCTGGGGCACTCCGAACGCCGTCAACACCATCATGAAACTTCAGATTTGGTGTCGCAAAAGGCACAAGTCGCACACAAGCACGGAATTAAACCGATAGTGTGCGTAGGAGAGTCCTTGGATATCCGTGAATCTGGCAGCTATCTCGATTATATCGTCGAGCAAGCCCGCAATTCGCTGGATGGTTTGGAAGCTCAGCAGCTGAAAAACACAGTCCTGGCATACGAGCCGGTTTGGGCAATTGGTACCGGTAAGGCAGCGTCGCCGAAAGATGCACAAGAAGTTTGCCAAGCATTGCGAACCTTAGTTCGGAGACTTTCAGACGACGAAACAGCTGATGCTATTAGGATCCTGTACGGCGGTTCCGTGCAGACTGATTCGATCGCTGATATCGTCGCACAGCCTGATATCGATGGTGGCTTGGTCGGCGGAGCGTCGCTAGATGGAGAAGAATTTGCCAAATTGGCCGCTGCGTCCGTCGCGCAACTCTAGCTTGTAAGCGAAGCTTGTACGTAGATTGAATTATTTCCTGTAATCATGCTCGTCTGGCTGAGCTTTACAGCGTTGCAAGTTACGATGCTGTAAGGTTGTGCACAATCCTCTAGAACAGTCACGCATTGCGTGGCTAAAATGGGTATACTTAACGCACGGCAAGCCCATACAACTCGCACTTTCGTGAAGGAACACCTGAATGCAATTAACGCTGCAGATCATCCTGCTGGTGACAGCTATTTTGATGACCATTTTCGTTCTGCTCCATAAGGGCAAAGGCGGCGGTCTGTCGAGTTTGTTTGGTGGCGGGGTGCAGTCGAATTTGTCAGGTTCTACTGTCGTCGAGAAAAACCTGACGCGTTATACGATTGTTTTGGCGTTAATTTGGATTGCCGCGATCGTCGCCTTGAACTTGTTGCAGGCTTATAATTTATAGGTGGAGGCTTCCGAGCAAATTCCTGCATAAAATATCCACCGGTGGAGGTTAACTCCCACCGGTGGATATTCTTTTGTGTGGGGCTCGTGATCGCGAGCAACCCACACGCCTAATGTTTTGATTTGTTGCGCGCTTTAGAATGCGCGCAAGCAGAGCAGTTAGTGCGCCGGGATTACATCGCTAAAGAGAAGCGTTTCAATGCGGCCGTGTACGAGTGTGGCAGGGCATGAAGCATCTGGAGAAGTGGTGGAAACTAAGCGAGCGATCGCCTCAGATTTATTTTGACCTGCTGCCAACAGCCAAATTCGGTCAGATTGGGCAACCTTCTTTAAACCTAAGCTCAAACGCTGCGCGGGAGGTTTCGGGGAATCAGTCACGCTAATGACAGCGGAATTGTCTTTTAACCCTGCATGGTGCGGGAACAAGGAATTGATATGCCCATCATCGCCGACGCCTGCCAGGTGGATGTCAAAACCAGCGGGCGCGAATTTTTCGAGCATCGCGGTGTATTCCTGTGCACGTTCTGCCAGATCATCTGCACCGGTTAATCCATAGCCGTGGATATTGGTTTCGGGTATATCCAGTTGATCGAGGAACGCTCGCCGCGCTTGTCCTTCGTTTGATTCTTTGTCGGAAATAGCTAGGTTTCGTTCATCGCCAAAGAAAAAGTGGACACCAGACCATTCGATATCGGAATCCGTCGTAGCCAACGCCTCTAACACTGCAATCCCGGAAGTTCCTCCTGTGAGAACTACGCGAACGATGCCGTCATCATGCGAGCCACCCCCAATATTTTGGATTTCAGAAACCAATTCTACGAAGCGGTGCGCAACCTTGGAAACTAGGTCGTGTTTATCTCTAGCAGGGAAAATCGTGGTCATAGTTTTATCCTTCGGCGTGTGAGTTATCGAAGTAGATGGCCCGTAATGCCCGCGCATAGGTTTCGTCTGGTTCCAAATGCCGTAGCTCTTCAGATAGACGTTCTGCCCAACTGCGAACGTTGAGGGCAACGAGATTACGCGCGGCTCCGGGCACCTGGACACCAACGGTGTGGCTATCGGCGCGGGTGATGCTAATTGCTTCTCCATCGTCCATCACCAGTGTCAGGCTTTCGACAGCAAACTGTTCTTCGCCTTGGTGGTTAGCGTCGGCGGCTGAACTGCTATCGGGCATGGCAGTGGTTCTAGTGACCGGAACGCCTAGGGCATCGGCCAACCAACCTGCAGCAATCGCGTGTTCTGGACCTTGGTTGCCGCTGATGTTGATAGACCGTACCTCGTGATGTGGGTAACGGTCCAAAGCAGATGCAACGATGCCACGCCAAGCGGTAATCGCAGACCATGCCGTATCTGAGTCACCGGGGGAATAGTTGCGAGATAACTGCGAGAAATCCTGTGCACTGGTAATGCGGCGTTGCGCAATATTGCCGATTGGATCTTCTGCTGGGCTCTCCGGATGAACGTTGGGCCACCAGGCCACGATCGGAGTATCTGGGAGCAATAATGGGGTCACGATGGACGAAGGGTGGTGAGCCATCGCGCCGTTAAGCGTCATGACGACGATCTCAGAAGCGCCGGCCTCACCGCCAACGCGAAGCTCTGCATCAAGGTAGGTCTCATCCATGGAGTCGCCCGTCAACAAGATCAGTACACGTGCTGGGTGCTCGTGCGAAGCATCACGGCTGGCACGCAGGATTGCTTCTACGTCATCACTGGCAGAGGCCACGATGATCAGAGTTAGCACCCGTCCAGTAGTTAGCGTGTAGTGTTCTTGGGCGAGATTTAGTTCGCGGGCAATGTCTGTGGTGGTGGTATCCGTGAGGAAATGAATCATGGTTGTTAATTACTCCTTGTACAGGTCAATCACGGACACAGATTATGGTCGGCGCCAAGCATGGCCACGGCGTGCCAGCATGGCATCACCGCTTGCCGGCCCCCAGCTGCCTGCCGGGTAGCTTTCTGGCTGTTCAGCGTGCTGCCAATATTCCAGCATCGGATCAAGGATCGACCAGCTCAACTCCACTTCCTTGTTGGTAGGGAACAAGCTGGATTCGTCCAAGAGCGCATCGAGGATAAGACGTTCGTAGGCAGCTGGAGATTCTTCGGTAAAAGCTTCAGCATAAGAAAAGTCCATGTTGACGTCTCGAACTTCCATGCCCGAACCTGGGACTTTGGAGCCAAATCGCATCAACACGCCCTCGTCAGGCTGGACGCGGATGACTACGGTGTTTTGTCCGTGCTGTGCACCATTTTTCGCAAACGGTTGATGTGGAGCGTGCTTAAATACTAAAGCAATTTCTGTGACGCGACGCCCTAAACGCTTGCCGGTGCGCAAATAAAACGGCACACCAGCCCAACGACGCGAGTTAATCTCCAAGGTGCAAGCTGCGTAGGTCTCAGTTGTTGACTCTGGGTCAAAACCGTCTTCTTCTCGCAAACCTTGTACCTTTTGCGAGCCCTGCCAACCTGCAGAATATTGTCCCCGGGCTGTGCTGTGCTCGAGTGGCGTAGCTAGCGAGGTAGCTTGCAAAATCTTGACCTTTTCCGCGCGC
>NZ_LZMN01000036.1:0-1215 GCF_001665955.1 Corynebacterium sp. EPI-003-04-2554_SCH2473622
CACACAACCACCCCAACAGGGACAATGAGGACACACGCACCACCTTAGGATGTAGCGAGACATACTTCCGCCCAAAATAGAGCATGGGCAAGAAACACACTTCCAACAAAGTCATCGTCGAAACCATCCTCGCGACCGGCATGAGTCATAAAGATGCCGCCGCACTCTTTAACGTCAGCACCCGCTGGATCCGCGAACTACTCCACCGCTATCGAGAAGGTGGCTACCAAGCACTACAACCACGCTCCCGGGCCCCGCACTCCAACCCCAGACAGGTACCAGAGAGCACAGTCAAAACCATCCTCGAAATCCGACAACACCTTGAAAACACCGGCCAAGACAACGGCGCCCACACCATCCGATGGCATCTTCAACAACAAAAAATAACCCCACTACCAGCAGCATCGACTATCCACCGCATACTCAAACGCCACGGCTACGTCATCGAACAACCTCACAAAAGGCCACGCAGTTCCTGGAAACGATTCGAAGCAGACCAACCAAACGAAACCTGGCAACTCGACTACAGCCACTGCTACCTCAACAACAACCAACGCGTAGCCATCCTGACCATCATCGACGACCACTCACGCTTTGTCATCGCTTGCAAAGCCTTCGAACACGAAACCGGCACCAACGTCATCGACACCTTCATATCCGCAGGTAACAAACATGGATTCCCCAAATCCACCCTCACCGACAACGGCAGCGTGTTCACCACAAAGCTCTACAGAAAAGCCGACACTCGCAACGGCTTCGAACAGCTACTCCTCCAAATGGGCATCCACCAAAAGAATGGAACTCCATACCATCCCCAAACCCAAGGAAAAGTCGAGCGCTTCCACCAAACACTCCAAAAAGCCCTGCACGCAAGGCCATTCGCCCACAACATCGGCGAGCTAAACCAACAACTCGATGACATCATCGACTACTACAACAACCACCGACCCCACCGAGCACTCAACAGACAAACACCAGCACAGGCCTACAACCGACTACCCAAAGCCCAACCACTCGACATCCCCATTGGCACCGACAATCGCCTACGGCGAGACAAAGTCGACAACGACGGAAAAGTAACCCTTCGCTGGGCCGGCAACATGCGCAAACTCTACGTCGGAAGAAAACACCGCACCAAAGAAATCATGCTCATCTGCATCAACAACGACATCACCGCCATTAACCCCCACACAGGCGAAATCTGGGGCCGATACC